>JAKAAM010000075.1 GCA_021802325.1 Nitrospirota bacterium | reverse complement strand
CTCAATCGGTGTATTCTTTTCCATACGGCGTGCTCCCTTGGCTGAATTGTTGTGATTTGGCAACACATTTCAGCAGGACACGCCTCTTCTTTTCAATCCCCCTGAACACCACTTTCAATCATAACTCTCTCGCGAAGGGACGGAGGAGAACGTTCTCTCCGCACCGGCTCCTGCGGGGGCTTTGGTCTGATTGAGCCGGATGCGGAGAAATTCGCATGTCCGGTTCCTCGGAGGGGGGGATTCAGTAACGGATTCCCCCTATCCTACCTTCTGAGTGTGGCTTGAATGTCCTTTCAAGACCTTCACCAACCAAGGGAGGGCGTTTATAAAGAAAACATCACAGGAAAAAGATCTCAAAACTGCGCTTGACTGTCAATTTGCCTGACCTTATCGATGGCCTTTCCCTTTCTTCTTCCGAAGATCCTGGCGGACTTTTATCCAAAAGGCGCCGCAGGGATATGGAGAGCTTCTGAGGGCCCGAAAACAGAGCCCCTTTTCCTGTGGAACATGTGGCAATGACGAACGATTCGTCTGGAAGGCGCGGAGCGGCAAGCCCATGAAGGTTCTGACGACTTTTTCCTGGGTGGAGCTTCGGCAAATGCAGATCCAGTGTTCGAAGTGCGGACACAAGCTTTCGATCAGCCGAATGCTGTTGGGACTGGATCCCTACCAGCGGATTGCCCCGGAGGTCCATCAGAAGCTGTGCTTCTGGGATCCTTGACGACCTATCGGGTGGCGGAGACGCTCATGGCAACCTTCGGGGCGGCAATAGAAATCAAAGGGGGGCGAAGGAGATGGTCTCGGCAGGAGTAGATAGGGCGTAGGTTTTTCCCTGTGAACCACTTCCGGTGATCCGGTACGGTCTGGCCCCTTCCTCTCCCAAGGCCGCAATGAGACGCTTGTGGAGCTTCGATTGAGTCTGTTCGAAAAAGGCCAGCTCCATTCCCTTTCTAAGTCCAGCGATGGTTCGGTCGGCTCCTCCCATCGGCCCCACGATTTCCTGGTAAACAGCGAGGTATTCCTGTCCCAGGACGGGATTTCGGAGGTCACATTTGGGAGGTCGGAGCGCCTCCGCACCCGCAATTTTACGCCGGGCAAACCAGACTAGAAAGGCGAGTTGGGTGGGTGGCAGCGTAATCGTGCGACCTCCCACCCTGATTTTTCGGGACCCAAGATCAATCACCAGTTCGGGGAATCGAAAAGCCTGCTGGGCTATCCGGACGGATTCGGAAAAGCCGATCTCTCCATGGAGAAGAGAGGGGGGAAGAGCATGCCGAAGCCGGACAATAGGAATCTCCGACAGTGTGACCTCGGCGGTGGCGGCATCAAGAAGCTCTCCGCTTTGGGTCCGGATAAAGGTCTCTCCCCGTCGCAGGGCAGGATAGTAGAAGTCGGGCGCGAATTCGAAAGAAGGGGGGACCATGATATGGGACAGTCGATCCTGGGGGCGGCTGAACAGCGAAAAGGCATAGCCGGCGTAAAAGCCCATGGTCTTGCGACCGCCGGCCAGGGAGAGGTGAAGCTCTTTGTTTGGGTCGGCGGTGATCTCGCGAACAAGAGTCATGATCCCATCGGCAGCATCCTCGTTATCCTCGACCGTCCGGATGTCGGCAAGAGGATCGCCGCTCCGACGACAGAGCCTCACCAGCGAGACCGATTCCGGCTTCAGCGAGAGGGAGAGGTCGCGTACGAGGCGCCAGAGATGGCCACGCTCCGCATCAAGAAGGTTCTTACAGGCAAGATCCCATCCTTCGAGTGTGGTGACAAGCCGAATCTCGTCCGGGAAAAAGGGAACGGGTCTCCGGGCAAGGGCATAGATTGTTTCTGTCACCACCTGGGGCGACATTCCAGTCATGCACACCAGAATTTTCTTCATACCTTCCCCTCTGCACGATAATTCAGGACGGATTCATTTCCCACGGACTCCGCGAGAATCATTATCCCATCACATCCTCTCCCTTTGTCACCCATGGCAAGGTTGCCGTCTCAGAAAGGGGCTTGAAGAGGTTCTTCCTCGATTTCGGCAAGGAGCTCCCGGACGCCGATTTCGGTGAGGCGTTCCGGGGAGTGCAGCGCATCGTTGCGGATAATGCGGGCGTTATGCCAACGTCCGGCTGTCAGGCCATCAATGGCAAGGATCCCGTGAAGACGGTTGATCAGCTCCTTCAGATCAATGTACTCCGGGGACTCATGAAACGTACTCTGGTACAAGCGCCGGACCTTCTGCTCGAAGCAGAATCCACCGATTTGGGCGGAGAGACGGAGATTGACCGAATAAAGGGAGCGGGCAAGGCGAACATCGGACAGATCGAGCAGATGTGCCATGTTCCGAAGCCTCATTCCCTCCAGGAATGTGTCCTGGTCGAAGGCACTGCGGATCTCTTCCGATCCGTAATTCCCATAAACCCGTTCGTGAAGGGTCCAGACGGCCATGTTGACTTCGGCAATACTCGAGAATCCCGGATAATGTCGTTTGATCTCCTCAAGATTGTCGAGGTAGTTCAAATAGGTTTCTGTGTCCCGGTGGCCGCGGCGAACCTCGAGGATTCGGGCCATTGGAGGGCTGTAGATGGCGAAGTGTTCGGGGATGACAAAACGGAGGACGACAGAGACGATCTCGATGTTTCGGAAGACCTCGTAAAGATCAGCCACAAGGGCCTCGCGTTTGCGAAGATGGTGCCAGAAGTCGAGGCGATGGGAGACGCGGTCGAGGGCACTTTTGACGGCTTCGGGGTTGGGGACGGCCCAGTGGCGGTCATAGATCCAGTAGTCGTTCTCCCGGATCTTCTGGATATCCTCCCACGTCAACAGCCCATCTCGTCTGACATGGGACACGAGCTCCTCGATCTTCCCAAGCTGGTAACGTTTTCCATATTTTTTTTCAGTGATTTCTGGATAGTCGCGAAGACACTGGAGAAGGTAATGATCGCCCATTCAGGCTCTCCCGATGTCGGTTCGTGATCGTCTGAATGAGTCATGGGAAGACTGTGGATACCCTCATTAAGACGTTCAGGCCAGCCAGAAAGCTGGCTACTTGTAGAGATCAAATAAGATTCTAGGGTGACTCTTTTCAAAAGACAACGGTATTGGGACATGTTCTTGTTTCTTTTGGAACACCCCCAGCAATTCTAAATTTGAAGCTTTATTTTACTGCAATAACTTACGCTTACGGACAAAAAAGACTGGACACAACTTGTGTTTTCAGGCATTCTGGAGGGCATGGAGACCTTTCGTTTTCCGAACCCCACCCCGAATGCCGTTCCCAGCAGGGCCCAGGGACTTGTCGACCGGATTGCGACCGCCTTCCGCGTTCTTCCGGACGGACGAAAACGTGGGAACAATACCAAATACTCCCTCTTCGACGCCGCCTGCTCGGCCTTCACCGTCTTCTTCACCCAGTGTGGTTCGTTTTTGGGCTTCCAGTGCCGACGGAAGCCCAGATCCGCAATATCCTCGATGCGGTTCCTCCCCCGGAGATCGCCCCTCTGATCCGGGAGGTCGGAGACACGCTTTACACCGAGGGCTGCCTGTCCAACTACCGGGTGCTAACCCAAGTTTCGATTTCAAATAAAATAATACAGGCGTGACAGTGCCTTGCGATATGTCCTTGTTGTTTTTACGTACTGGCAGATGAAGAGGGCGTTTCTTCCTCCTTT
>JAKAAM010000074.1 GCA_021802325.1 Nitrospirota bacterium | reverse complement strand
CGGTCCCTTCTCGAGTAGAATGTTCAGGTCTTTCTTTTCCCTCCCCATTGCGCCCGTAGCTCAGCCCGGATAGAGCAACAGACTACGAATCTGAAGGTCGCAGGTTCAACTCCTGCCGGGCGCACCATAATCCATAACAACTTAGGAAACTCTCCCTCCGGGAGAAAATCCCTCTGGGTGGCGTATGGGTGGCACCAGAAAAAAATGCCCTCCCTTTTTCCCCTTGGCAAGAATCTTGCTTTTATCTCCGGTGATAACTTCTGGCAAGAATCTTGCTTTTCCCCTGGAGGGGGGGGGACTTCCCATCTCAGAGAAGGGGCCGGGGGGATGGGGGAAGGAAAGGAGGAGGTCTGAACCCCTATGGTCTGCCCTCTCGGGCGAAAATCATCTTTGAAAAATTTGTCTCTGGAGACATTGAAAAGGGTTCAGAGGAGGCTACACTAGAAATGCCGGGGGGTTTTTAACCCAAAATAACTCCTCCGGAGCCGTTCAGGGGAAACGGCAGGGGTATGGAAAATAACTGATTCTCATTGAAATGTAATGTCCGGTATCCGGACGGTGGTAAGGAGAGAGAGGACATTGCTGGGGGGATCTTTGGCGACAGATGGGATACTGGATCTTATGCGAGTAAGGAGATGGGGATGAGTGTCGAGGTTTCGGTTGTGATTCCCTGCTGTAGCGGAGGGGAGCTTTTGGGCGAGGCGGTCGAATCGGTCCTTGGCCAGACCCTGAAAAATGTCGAGATTCTCCTGGTGGACAACAATGCGTCCGATGACACACGACGTGTGGCCGAGAGTTTTGCGAAAAAGTATCCCGACCGTATCACGGTCCTGCAGGAGCACACCCAAGGAGTTTGCTCCGCCCGGAACACCGGAATCCGGGCCGCCAAGGGGCGGTACATCGCCTTGCTCGACGACGATGACCTGATGTTTCCCGATAGGCTTGAAAAGCAGCTCCAGTGTGCAGAGAACCATCCTGAAGCTGCGATGATTCTCTGTGGGCAGAACAACATCGACAGGACGACCGGACGCCTTCTCGAAGAAAACGTCCTGGGCGCCCAGGGCACCTGGCAGGAACTTGAGTCGCTTGTGAGGAAGGCCTTCATGGTCAAGCTTCGGGACCGGAACGCCGAGTTCTTTCGCTTCTCCATCCCCTCCACGATGTTCTTTGCCAAGGACACGGCCCTGAAGGCCGGACTTTTCGATCCTCGCATGAACCCCTATATCGCAGAGGATGACGTCTTTTGCATGCGCATGTTTTTTGAGGGGCCTTTCGAGCTCGTTCCTGAACCCCTGGTCTCATATAGAGTGAGGACCGGCTTTGAGAACAAATTCAAGTCCTCGGAAAACCTCCTTTTTTCTTTCGTTCAGTTTGACAAGATGTTCCGTCTGATGTGGGAAAGCCTGGGGACCGATGATCCGAAGTCCCGAGAAATTTTCCGGGAAATCTCAGCCTATGAGCTGGGGCAGGCGCTCCGGAGGATCGTCCGATTTGCCGGCAATCCGAAGGACAAAAGAATGGTGCAGCGCCTTTCGATCCGGCTCTGGAAAATGCGCCCGTTGTCGATGAAATATCTCAAGATGATGGTGAAGACCTTTTTCCCCCACCGCTTCCTTCCCCGCCTTTTCTGGTTCGACGGCTTTTGGGAAGGCTCCCTCGATCCCTCCCTCTCCCCCTTCATCGACGAAATGTTTCGGATTCCAAAATAAACGATGGACAAGGAGACTGTGATGGAAGAATTCAAAGGCATAGATCAGGAAAAACTCAATCAGGATCTCTATACACTCCGGATTGCCGAGGACGCGGCCTACTGGCGCTACAAAACCAGTCCTCAAACTCCTCTGGAGTGGGTTGTCGCTATCGTTATGGGTGTCATCCTTCTCACTTTGAATGCCATTTTTGGGATTTTTGGGGGATAGACTCCCGTCACTAGTGACATGCATTTCATCGCTAGTTATGACGATTGATGATTTTTATACCAAGGGGAGTTTCCAACGAAATGGAGCTCCCCGGACTCCCTCCCCGGTTCGCGTGACGCGCCCTTCGGATTCCAGCTGGAGAATAGCTTTTCGACACAGGCCGGGGGGACTGTCCAAGCGGACACTGATCTCTCCCTGGGTCAGTCCGGAGCTAAACTCCAAAAGCTTCAAGATACGCCCCGAGAGGACACGGAGCTCTCTCTCCGGAAGCCCTAACATCTTCCTCCGGCGTCTCTCTTCGATAATTGCCTGGACTCTTGCCTCCTTCTCCTCCTTCCGGAGGGCCTCCTCCTGCCGGAGGTCTTCCAGTGTCCGGGTGGCCTTCTCCGCCTCTTGAAAGAGGAGCTCAATCTCTTCCGATGTCATAACAACCTCCTGCTCTTGAGAATCCAGAACGAAGCGGCCGGGAAGACCGGCCAGGCCAGTCCAAAAACAAATACTCCCTGGTGGATCATGGATCTCATTTGGTTTTCCTCCCCTTCGGGGTTTTTCCCCACTTACATGCGTTTTTATTCCAATATTTCTAGCTATATCCCCACTGCATGATTTTTGCATTATTATTGCACGATTCGTGCCACTCCCACTTGATTCATTTTGAGACGGGGATCGGGAGGCGGGCCTCGATCCCCCCGAAGGAGGGTTCTTCCTCTGGATACTCGATATTCAGGCGATAAAGCGCCCTCTTTCCCTCTCCGGAGCGAATCAAATCCCCTTCCACTGTCAGCTTTGCCAGGGCCTTCCTGACCTCCCGGGGGGAGAGTTTAAGCAATCGGCCCACCGGCTCGATATCGACGCTCAGAGGCCTCCCCGGAAAGAGATTCACGCTACACCAGGCATAAACCCGAACATGCGGGGGGTCCGCTTCCCAAGCCAGGACTTGCCCCCGGTACCAGAAGACAGGATTTCCAGTGTTCTCTGCTCCGTTTTCTCGTTTAATCACCTTCCTTGCCAACGCTTTCAATCTCATTTTCTCATCTCGTTCTCAAAGGCTTTCTCATCGTCACAGCCAAAATTCTCATTTCTCAAAACCTAGGGATAAAATTCGTGAGAATTGAGAAAACCGCACCAGTTCTTGTTCTCCGGGGAGCATTTTTTTGGTTTTTCTCATGGAAATTCTCACGTTCTACACCCGGATTCTCATCCCCTTCTCACGGCCCTTCTCACCCTTGGGGAAAAATTCCTCGGTGAGCCGATAGGCTGTTGCTGTGGATTTTCCATAGGCCGCTTTTAATTCTTCAACGATGTCCTTCCTCGTCATCCCGAGGCCGACGAGCTGCCGGACTACATCCGGCAAGGCCGTCTCGGAGACCGTCCACCACCATTTCCGGGTTCCGTTCTCTTCGGTGAGGAGCCGGGCCTCCAGCGGCTCCACGTCGGGGCCAGTAAGTCCCCTGGCCTTCTCATAGTGAACCTCGACATGGCATCCTGATGTTTGTTCATAGTCGGGTGGACGTTTCAGGAGGAGGACGGTGTCAAGCACATCCTCCCGTTTGCTTGTGCCCCGTTGTGCCCCTCCCTTCCCGGCGTGATGGACGAAAAGGACGGATTTTCCCCGAGAACGAAGCCGCAAGGCCCATTCCTGCACGCTCAACCATGATTCCGCGTCGTTCTCCCGTCCCCCTCCCCTGACAAGACAAGAGAGGTTGTCGAGGAGAACGAGCTCCGTTGCCTCATCGATATGACGGTCAATCTCCTGCTGGCCCAACCGATCCTGCAAAATTTCATCGTAGGGGACCACCCGATTTCGTCGTAGGGATCCACCCAATTTCATCGTAGGGATCCACTCCGCGAGAGTCAGCCATACTTGTGTCTCACCATCCTAATTGGAAGGAGG
>JAKAAM010000073.1 GCA_021802325.1 Nitrospirota bacterium | reverse complement strand
AGCTGGCTTGCGTCAGCCAGCAAGGAAGAATTCAGTGCCAACAATGCAATCGCAATGCCAAAAATCTAAATAACTAATAATTAAGGAAATACTCGAGAACCTGGCGAACAATCACCAAACAATTATGTCCAAAGAAGAACATTGGGAGGGGGTAAGAGGGGGCCGTCGGGAGAAAACAATGACCTCGCGAGCCATTCTATGAGACCGCGAAAAAATTGTTTGATGGCTGAGCGGATGAGAATCGCGGAGGGCGATCGGCTCTCTTGATGAAAACGCAACCAAATTTCGAGAGGGATGACTCAAAGCAATGAAGTGATCCCTCGTCTTGGACACCAAGGATGTCTTCAACCGGAAGAGAAACCGATTAAGTCATTAAAAATTGGGGGGCCGAGGGAGGATCGAACTCCCGACCCGCTGATTGAGAGTCTGCGGGCATCCATAGACAGGACATAGATTGAGATGGAAATTCATTGACAATTAACGTGAATATGGGACACTGAGTCAGTGGGTCACAGATCGAAATAGCATCTTATTGACCTTCTGCCATAGACAGAAAAAATCGTAAGAATGGCTCCAGTCGTTGAAATTTAAATCTCCATCACAAGGTTTATAATTCACCGGCTTTAGCCGGTCAGCTTTAGCCACGCGACTTGATGAAGATAGAGGTGATATTCTGGCTATCTTTGTATCTTTTGCGTGTTTAGATTGTCGTGCGCAAGCGGACTTTAGTCCGCAGTGCCAATCTACGCGAACCCACCCGCCATGCGGGTGGTAGTTAAATCATGTCCTGTGTCATTCCATAGACAGAGGGAAGGTCAAAATGGAAAGGGTCTTTTCTTTCACCAAGACGAGCATCGAACGGATCCCCATCCCGGAGAAGCGAATCCGCTACCGGGACGAGAAAACCCCCTCTCTTTACCTGGACGTTTCCCCTACCAAAGCCAAGGTTTTCTATTGGGTCCGGTGGATCGACCGGAAAATGGAGTTTGTCAGGATCGGCTCTTTCCCGGCGCTTCAGCCCGAGGACGCCCGGAAGAGAGCGGAAAACCTGAATACCCAGGCGGCTCTCGGATTGAACCCGGCGAAAGAGAAGCGCAAGAAGCGGGAGGCCGTCACCTTCGGGGAACTCTTCAAGGCATGGCTGGATGATGCGAAAAACCGGGACAAGAAGACATGGGACGAAGACGAGCGGCGATTCGACCGGCACCTGTCCGGCATTGCCAAAATCCCCCCGTCTGAACTCTCGCGGGAAGAGATCAAGCGGCTTCATGGAAAGATCAAGACCGCCTCGGGTCTTTACGAAGCCAACCGAACCCTTGCCCTTGTCCGGACGGTTCTGACGTGGGGAATCCGTGAGTACGCAATGCCCTTCCAGAACCCGGCGGCGGGAATCAAGATGTTCCGGGAGGAAAAGCGGGACCGCTGGCTCGAACCCCACGAGATCCCTGTTTTCTTCGCGGCGGTCAATGCCGAACCAAACCCCGAGATCCGGGACTTCGTTCTTGTGGCCCTTTTCACAGGAGCCCGGCGGGAAAACGTCCTTTCCATGGCATGGCGGGATCTGGACCTTGAGAATGGCCGGTGGAGGGTTCCCGAGACAAAGGCAGGAGAATCCCAGGTGATCCCCCTTCACAGCGCGGCCCTTGAGATCCTGAAGTGCCGGCGGGTCATGGTGTCAGGATTTTTCGTTTTTCCTGGAACGGGACGGAGCGGACACCTTGTGGACCCGAAAATGGGATGGTCTCGGATTCTGAAAAGAGCGGGGATCGATAATTTGAGGATTCACGATCTACGACGCACCTTGGGATCATGGCTGGCCACCCAGGGCGAAAGTCTTCGCCTGATCGGAAAGACCCTCGGGCACAAGTCCCAGGGGTCCACGGCAACCTATTCCCGGCTGGCGGTCGATCCGGTGAAGACGGCCATGACCAAGGCGATTGACCGGATGCTCGCCCAAACCTCGAACGTGTTGCCCATTGCGAAATAACCCCGAAGGAAAACCCATGAAATTCAAGATCGTCGTTCACGAAGCGGAAGAACATTCCCGGATCATGGAAATGCCTCTATGCCCACGTTGAGCGTGTTCTACGGAATCGTCATTCAGATGTTCTGGCGAGATCATGCTCCTCCGCATTTCCATGCCCTTCACGCCGAACATGAAGTCCTGATCGATATCCGGACACTGGAAATCATCGAAGGCGAGTTTCCGAGAAGGGCCTTGTCTCTGGTTCTCGAATGGACATCGGAACATCGTACCGAACTTATGGAGGATTGGGAGCTATGCGCACAGAACCAAATGCCGAAACCGATCAAGCCGTTGGAGTAGTGCCGGAGATCGTGCCCGCGTCGAAATGGCGAATCCGGGAGGTGAGGGCCTGCCGCGACTTCTGTCTCTGGCTTCGATTCAATGACGGCACGCAGGGCGAAATCGACTTGACGGAATTTTTGAGATCCCCCCGTGCGGGTGTTTTTTCTTCTCTTTTGGACAAGGAAATCTTTTCCCAGGTTCGATTGGAACGAGGCGCGCTGGTCTGGCCGGGGGGATTGGACATCGCTCCCGACGCCCTTTATCGCGAAATCCGGGAGAGGACGTAATAAGGTGTGTTTTGTAATGTAAAAGTAGGCTCTTGACGAGATAGTGTGGGCAAAAAAAGCATCTGGTGAGGTATAATTTTTCCGTGTGCTCATCGCCAAATGACAACACGGAGGACCCACCAGATGCCTTAAGAGCTTATCACGAGACTTCTTGGTTTTCCAGACTTTCGCCTCGTCGACATTGAAACAGACGAACGATCTGTCGTTCTGACGCTCGAAAGGGAAAAGATGACCTTCCGATGTGGCTCTTGTGGAAAAGGGGGCCTTCCCGGATATGACCACAAGATCCAAGAGGTCCGTCACCTTCTATGGTGGCAGCATCCGACAGTGATTCGCTTCCCCCACTCTCGTGTCGTCTGTCCGACGTACAAGGTGGTCACGGAAGGGTTGGATTTCTTGCCGGTCCAGGGACCTCGCGTGACCCGCCCGCTGGCCCATCTTGTTTACAAGCTGTGCAAGATTACGACACACAAGGCGGTGGGCCTTCTTCTGGGTCTTCACCGGAAAACGGTGAAGGCGATCGACCAGACGATGATGGAGAAGGTCCAGTCGGAGCGCCCTCTCGACGGAATCGATGTTCTGGGGTTCGACGAGATCGCGGTCGGCAAGGGGCAAAGCTACTAATGAAATGATCTGCGCTCCGGAAGGTCCGAGAGGGCCGGGAACTTCTTCATATCATGGAAGGACCCAAAGAGAAGGATCTGAGGCCCTTCTGGAGCTGGTTTGCCAACGAGCGGACCCAGATGGTCACGCATGCCGTGATGGACATGTGGCCGGCCTTCAGAAAGAGCTTCCTGGCCCATTATCGGCGCTCAGCAGAATCTCGACCGGAAAACCTTGCGGAGATTGCGGAGTCTCCAGTCCTTCACCCGTTGCGAGCCCGTCTTGACTGTCTTCATCTCTTCCATGATGTTCTCCCGGTGGCTGACGTTAACCGGGTAACGTAAGGGGATGGGATAGTCCACGCCGGAATCAAGAACCGGTCGGCATTCCCGCAGAGTAGTGAACACGTTACGACATGGAGGGAAGCCTACCCAATTCCTGAGGGAAGTTTTGATTCTTGACATAGACAGGCCATAGACGGAAAGATTTTATCGGTGGGAAGAATTTCTGTAAGCCACGATGAAGTATGGTGGGCCGAGGGAGGATCGAACTCCCAACCCGCTGATTAAGAGTCAGCTGCTCTGCCAATTGAGCTATCGGCCCGCAATGTTTTTACCAAATCGGGCACAAAAA
>JAKAAM010000072.1 GCA_021802325.1 Nitrospirota bacterium | reverse complement strand
CCCCGGAGTTCTGAAGAGTCTTTAAAGAGGTTCACGGAGTTTATTCCCCGTTTTTTCCCTTCGAAGAAAAAACTGTGCAAGATTTCCGGAGGCCCCCCGGGACTCTCTCAGGGGAAGAATTGACCCTCACGGGACTGCGCCGACGCCCTGGAACCAAACGATTGGGGAATGCTCCTGACAGTCACTGAGAGGGATCTGCGGATCCGCTGTCAAAATCAACTTCGATCATCGGGTCGCCCTGAAAAAGAGTCCCCACATTTACCCCCATCCGTTCATACAAGAAGAAGGGAACCCCGATATCGGCAATGTAAAGCCGCCCCGAAACCTCCCGGGCTTCCCGGGACATAAATCCGTGTTTCGGAAGGGCCAGCGCAAGCGTGGCTACGGCCCTGACGCAGGGTTCCCGGGCAACTCCCAGGGATGAATCGAACCCCGATGGGACATCCAGGGACAGAACGGGTTTTCCGGAAAGGTTGAGGAAGGGTATGGCCATGGCCGACAGACCGGTCGGAGACCGGGAGAGACCGTACCCGATGACTGCATCAAGAATCAGTTCCGAAGCGGCCGTTCTCGCCTCGAGCCCTTCCATTCTGATTCCTTCGAGCCGTTCGATCCTGATTCCCATGGCCCGGGCGGTTCGGATCTGATGTCGCGGGGCTGGCTTGACCCGACCGGAAGCCCCCACCGTGACGACTGAAACGATCGCTCCCCAATTGCTCAAATGCCGGGCCGCGACAAGTCCGCCTCCTCCGTTGTTCCCCCCTCCGGCAAGGACAACCACATGCCGGCCCCGAACATTCTCTCCCAGCATGCAGCATGCCAGCCTCGCCAATGCAGAGCCCGCCAGCTCCATCATCTGGAGAAGATCGATTCCCAACTCCTCCATCATCATCCGGTCGACTTCCCGCATCTGGTCGGCCGTCAGATCCGGAACCCGGTCTGCCGGAATCTTTGAAATGAACGCTTTCATGAGTCTTCCTCCCGTCCAAAGCTTTCGTTCTGGCTTACCTTCATCCCTTCCGTTTCCTCTCAGCGGTTCATCAGTCCCAGATCGGCTACAACAAAGGGGATCGCGAAGTTCACGGGAATATCGAAGGCGAGGGGCTTAGGTAATCCACCCTCTCCCCAATAATCTGGCACATGAGCGTGCATTCTCCTCCCATTAACCCTGAACGGTATTTCAGCCTTGTTCCTTTGAGAAAGCGCCTCCCAAAACCAGTTTTGAAGAATATCCGGATTTGTCAGGATATTCAGACCCGGGAGCCCGGACCCAGAAGTGCTGCCGCCTCCTTGACCAATTCGCGGACGAGGTCGCTGTCAACCCAGGGACTGAGCTGCTTGGGTGTTCCGCTCCGACCGGTCGGCTCTAGGCCGACCTGCCCGTTGACGGTGAAGATTTTCGTTTCGCCCCCGCATGCACGGCAATAGACCAGATCTCCCTCGTGCTGATTGCGGCGAATGACCATGGATGCACCGCACATCGGACAATCGTGCAGGGGAATTCCCGGCTCGCTGTGTCCGGCGATATGATCGAGTCCTCCCGATTCGCCCAGTTTTAGAAAGAGTGTTCCCCACCCGGAGTCGAATTGCGTCCCGAGATTCTCCCGAATGATATCGAGAGCTTTCCCGACAGGCATGCCCTTGCGGTAGGGCCGGGTACTGGTCATGGCATCAAAAGCATCGGCGATGCCGACGACAAGTGCATCAACGGAAATCCGTCCGAGCGGCAACCCGAGAGGATAACCTCGGCCGTCGGGCCGTTCATGGTGGGCATACACGGCGGGTTCGGCCAGTGTTGCGAGCGGATGCTCTGCCAACAGGCGATGCCCCACTTCAGGGTGCGTCTTGACGATTTCATACTCCTCGTCGGTCAGACGGTCGGGTTTGTTGAGAATGGCATCCGGAACCGCGATTTTTCCCAGGTCATGCAAAAAGCCTCCCAGAGAAATGCGTGCCACCTGGCCGGGAAGGAGTCCTCCTTTCTCGGCGAGGCCGCGGCTGTACTGGGACACTCGCCACAAATGCCCCCCCGTATAGGGATCGCGGGCTTCCACCATTGAGGCCATGATGAAAAGGCTGTTTAACAGATGCTCGAATTCCTCCATTGCGATTCCCCTTTCGATTTTCTGATTTCAGTAGAATCTGCCCGTTCAAAATCGCGTCTTTGCCACACCACTCGGAGGCTTCAACACCTGGGTGCCCCTCCGTTTCCCCGTCGCCAGTTGTGGTAGCGGCGAATCCACTCCAGAAGGGATTGCGGGGCATGAGCCCGCTTCCATACTCCGGCAACATATTTGTTCGCTTCCGACCAGGTCGGGTAAACGTGGATGGTGGAAAGAACCTTGTTGAGACCAAGTCCATGTTTCATGGCCAGCACAAATTCGGCCAAGAGTTCTCCTGCATGGTCGCCCACAATGGTCACACCAAGAATGCGGTCTTTCCCCGGAGGGGTGAGCACCTTCACGAAACCTGTTTCCGCTTCATCGGTAATAGCCCGATCGAGTTCATGGAAGTCAAATCGGGTGATCTCATAGTCAATCCCCCTCTCCCTGGCCTCCTGTTCATTAATGCCAACACGGGCCACCTCGGGATCGGTGAAGGTACACCAGGGGATCACCGAATAATCAACCCTGAAACGCTTCACTTCCCCAAATAACGCATTAACGGCGGCGTACCAGGCCTGATGGCCTGCAGTATGGGTAAACTGGTAGGGGCCGGCAACGTCTCCGCAAGCGTATATGTTCGGATAGTTTGTCGCAAGCCAGGCATTGGTCTCGATCGTCCGGTCTTTCGATAGAGAGATCCCCAGATCCTCCAGACCGTAGCCTTCGGTGCGGGCCACCCGGCCCAAAGACAGGAGCAAGGCGTCGAAAACAAGTGTGCGCTCCTTTTCACCCTGACGAACAATCAACCGATTCTCATCTCCCACGCGTTCGCATCGCACGTTCAGCTGACCAGTCAGAATCTCGATGCCTTCCTCTGTGAAAATCTCTTCGATTACCGATGAAACGTCAGAATCTTCCTTTTTCAGAAGACGGTTCCCCCTTTCAACCAGGGTGACGGAGCTGCCCAGCCGTGCAAATGCCTGTCCCAGCTCGCAGCCGATCGGCCCGCCTCCCAGGATCACTAGCCGTCTCGGAAGTTCACCGATGGACCAGATCGTGTCGGACGTATACCAGCGGACAGTGTCGAGGCCGGGAAGATCCGGTACCATTGGACGGGCACCGGCCGCGATCACGATGGACCGGGTTGTCAGTGTGAGTCCGTTCACTTCCACCGACCACGGCGAAACGATCCGGGCCTGACCTTTGATCACCTCCACACCCAGTTCCTTGTAGCGCTCCACCGAATCATGGGGTGCGACGCGGGAAATCACCCGCTTGACCCGGGCCATGATATCGGAAAAGTCGACGGAGATGTCGGCACGTGCTACTCCCAGGGAGGCGGCCTTGCGGATCTTGGCAACGAATTTGGCACTTCGAATCAGGGCTTTTGATGGAACGCACCCGGTATTGAGACAATCCCCCCCCATATTGCCGGATTCGATCAGTGTCACTTTGGCCTTGACGGCCGCTGCAATGTAGGCCGTCACCAGCCCCGCCGATCCGGCCCCGATCACGACCATGTTCCGGTCGAACCGGCTCGGTCTCGGCCATTTCCGAGAGGTGTTCCGGATCCGGACGAACCGGACAATCCCGCGCGCAATCCAGGGAAAGACCCCAAGAACGACAAATGAGATCAAAACACCGGGGGAAAGAAATCCGGAGGGACGGGTGATCGAACCGAGCTGGGTTCCCGCATTGACAATAATCAGTGTGGCCGGAAACATCCCGATCTGGCTCGTCAGGTAAAAGGTGCGTGTGGGCAAGCGGG
>JAKAAM010000071.1 GCA_021802325.1 Nitrospirota bacterium | reverse complement strand
TTGCTCTGACTTGACCTTCCAGGAGATTCACTTTGGCAACAGAAGATGTCGAAACACTTGTCATCGGAGGAGGGATTGCCGGTCTGGCATGCGCCACCCATCTCAAGCTTGCCGGCCGCACCGTCCGTCTTGTGGAACGAAATGACTACCTAGGGGGGGTGATCCGTACCCTTTCCGATAGTGGTTATCGTATCGAGACCGGACCGAATAGCCTTCTGGTAAGAGCCGAAGAGCCTCTTCTCAAATACCTCTCCCGCCCAGAGATCGCAGAAAAGATCCAACTGGCGGGAAGAACAGGGAAAAAGAGATTCATACTGAAAAATGGTCGTCCCGTCGCCCTTCCCATGAGCCTCTCGGAGGGGGTCTTCACTCCGATTCTTTCTCTCCCGGCCAAGATGCGACTCTTGAAAGAACCCTTCATTCCCCCTGCGGGTGGAGCGGATGGAGTCGATCCCGAAAAAGAAACCGTGGCCGATTTCGTCCGGCGACGTCTCGGAAGCGAGTTCCTCGAATCTCTGATCGATCCTTTTGTCAAAGGTGTTTATGCCTCGGACCCCCACCTTCTCTCCATGGCCGACACCTTTCCCCGGCTTGTCGAAATGGAAAGATCCTATGGGTCGCTGATTAAGGGAGGACTGGCCTTGGCAAGACAAAAAAAGAGCCCAGCTCCTCCTTTTGCCCGGGAGATTCTTTCCTTTTCCGAGGGAATGGGGACGCTTCCTGAATCTCTCGCCAACATTCTCGATGACGACGCGGGAACCAGTGCCGAGGTCATCGGGTGCGCCCCTTCGGAGAGCGGGTTTCGGACCGCCCTTCTCTTTGAAGAGGAGACTTACTATATTCGTTCGAAACACCTCGTGCTGGCCCTTCCGGCTGCCCAGACGGCAGAACTCATCGCGCCGATGGCACCGGGCATCCCGCCTCTGCTTGAACAGATCCCCTATGCACCGATTGCCGTCGTCTATCTCGGATACCCCCGGGACCGCATTTCCCACCCGCTTGACGGATTCGGACTGCTCGTCCCCTCACGGGAGCGCCGCAAGATTCTGGGGGCTCTTTTCTCATCATCCCTCTTTCCCGGGCGATCTCCCGACGGACACGTTCTCCTCACCGTCTTTGTCGGGGGAATGGTCCAGCCAAAACTTGCGCAGGCATTCGATGAAGATCTCTTGCCGATGGTGACAAAAGAAATCGGATCCATGCTTGGAGTGGTAGGAGCTCCCTCCTATGTGAGAATTCAGCGCTGGGCAGGAGCCATTCCTCAATCCGTCCCGGGACATGGAGAGAGGATCCGGTCCATCGAGTCTGCTCTGCCTTCCGGACTCCATTTGGCCGGATCCTATCTTTCGGGGGTCTCGGTTTCCCAAACCTTTTCCTCAGGCATTCGAGCGGCAGAGAGAATTCTCGCCCAATCTCCGGACTGACCCACCGGGTTTGCCGCGATCCACTTCAGCGAGACCTTCCTTCCCTTAACAGGGAAGGCCCTCTACAGAGTGAAACTGTCCTGATTCGAGGCAATAGGCCGACAGACGCCCCGTACGGTAGGCTCCGGTATCCACCATGACGAGCGCCTCGTGATAAAACTTGGCCTTGCGCACAATGGTATGCCCTGAGACAACAAGGCGTCCGTCCCAAGAGGGAAGGATGTGGGGAGGACGCAGGTCGACGCATTCATGGAAAATGCCGGAAGAAGAGAGCCGTGTATCACAGAGGCCCACATCTCCAAGACGAGTCCCGGGAACCGAAGGGAGACCTCCATGGACCACAATATGGCGGGAGTCAGACCAAGAAAGTGGCCAAGAACTGAGCCACGAGTCCAGCAGTCGGCTCCGGGTATGCCCCAGTCGGCTCATGGATTCGAGGGTCTGCTCTCCCCCAAACTCCGGATCCCTGTAAAAGGAAACGGGATCTCCCTCCCGAAAGCGGAGATACGCCTCCTCGTGGTTACCCGCCACAGGGAGAAACCATCCTTCCCTCGCTCCCTGGTAAAGGCGCTCAAGAAGTTCTCCCACCAAGCGGCCACGGTCTATCACATCTCCCGTGGCAATCAGGCGATCATCTTTGGGGTGAAAATTGATTTTTTTTAGGAGATTTTCAAAAAGAGGAAGCTGCCCGTGAAGATCTCCCACCACATAGGTGGCCATAAAGCGGCCCGGCCGTCAGCCGGCCGGAAGAAGGCTCGAAATGGACCGGAAAGTATTCCGGAGTGACGACGTCGCATCTCCCACCGCCGAAGGTTCGAATCCGGAGTGTACCATGCAATCACGGCACTTGGGATTTCCGGACGAGGGTCCATACTTGCTCCAATCGGTCTCCTCCATGAGATCACGATAGGTTGCGGCATAGCCTTCGTTTTGAAGGTAACAGGGTCGCTGCCACCCTAGAACCGAATAGTTGGGGCTCCCCCACGGGGTGCAGTCGTAGTCTTTCTCTCCTTCAAGAAAGTCGAGATAGAAGGGGCTGTGGTTGAAGTTCCATCCCTTCCCTGCCCGATCCGCCAAAATGGCGCGGAAAAGATCCTTGGTCCTCTCCCGTCTCAGAAAATGGTCCTGATCCGGTGCCCAGGCATAGGGGTAGCCGGGAGAAATCATCATTCCGTTGACCCCAAGATCTCGGGCAAAGTCGAAAAAGCGTCGGAGCTCTTCGGGATCCTCACCTTCAAAGACCGTTGTATTGGTCGTCACACGGAATCCCTTTGAAAGGGCCGTCTTGATCGCCCGAACGGCAATGTCGAAAACGCCCTCCCGACAGACAAGCCGGTCATGGGTCTCCCTCAGGCCATCGAGATGAACACTAAATGTCAGATAAGGAGAGGGGGAGATGGTCTCAAGCCCCCGTTCGAGGAGAATGCCATTCGTGCAGAGATAAACGAACTTTTTCCGGGCGATCATTGCCGAAACGATTTCGCCGATTTCAGGATGAATGAGGGGCTCGCCTCCCGCAATGGTCACAACGGGAGCGCCACACTCTTCCACCGCCTGAACGCACTGTTCCGGAGAGAGCCTTTTCTTGAGGATCTCCTCGGGGTATTGGATCTTGCCACAACCGGCGCACTCAAGATTGCACCGAAAAAGTGGCTCAAGCATGAGAACCAGGGGATAGCGCTTATCCCCTGACCATTTCTTTTTCATGACGTAAGATCCGACCTTCAAGGCCTGCTGAACGGGAATGGACATGGGAAACGCCCTTTCATGGCGGAGAGGGGGCCGCCACCCGAAAAAAATATCCGAAAAATGGCAAAAAGAACGATTGAAAGGATGACAAAAAATCATCGACACTTTAAGATCATACGGAGAGGTAGGCATTTCTGTCAAGGAACCGCGAGGATATCTGCCCATCAAGTCATCAAAAACATTGACTTTACATCAAGGGGAGGGGAGGATTTCGTGATTCTGGCCGGAGACATCGGAGGAACAAAAACACTCCTTGGATTCTTTGATTTCCACTCCGGGGTTCATTCCCCCCAAAGCCTCCACTCCTACCCCTCACGCGATTATCCTTCCCTTGAGTCGATTCTTGCCCGGTTCATGGAAGAAGTTGGACCTCTTCTCACTAAAAGCCCCCTTGAATCGGCGGCCTTCGGTGTCGCCGGCCCCGTTATTTCCGGCCGATGTCAGACCACAAACATCCCTTGGATCATCGAGACAGGTTCCCTCGCCAAGACTCTCAGGCTTTCCCCCAAGTCGGTGGCACTGGCCAATGACCTCGTCTCCATCGCCTGGGGGATCACGATTGCCCTTCCGGAATCCTTGAAGACGATCAACGAGGGAGTCAGGAATCCCCAGGGAACTCGGGTTGTGGTGGCCCCGGGGACAGGGCTGGGAGAGGCGATCATCGGAATGCACGACGGGACTCCCCTTCCCCTCCCGACCGAGGGAGGCCATGTCGATTGGGCCCCTACCTGCCCGGAAGAGATTC
>JAKAAM010000070.1 GCA_021802325.1 Nitrospirota bacterium | reverse complement strand
CTCTTTTTCCTTGCGCTATCATCAACCAGTCCCCTTTCGTCAGCATGGGCCACCTCCAGTCTTGAGTTCCTCAACTCACTGGAAGTATGCCCGTTGTTTACGGGAGGGGACACTGTCTTTCAGAGGGTTTCCATGTGACAGGTTTTTCCCTGTTTAGTGGACATATATCATTCCTGCTGACAGATGGCAAACCCATCAAATACGAAACGCCTTTGCACGCTAGGAACGTTCTTGATGCTAGCCCCTTCGTGACGCACCTCATCAAGGATCCCTCCGCAATGCTGTGGATCACCGAAGGCATCAAGAAAGGCGATGCGCTGTCCAGTCGGGGGCATGCGGCGATCGCTCTTTCCGGCGTATGGGGATGGATCGGGAAGAACGATCAGGGCGGAACGACGGCTATTGCCTCATGGAGAGACATTCCTTTGAAGGGGCGGGAGGTCCGGATCATTTTTGATTCGGACGCGGCCACGAACCCGAAGGTTCAAAAAGCGGAATCGGCACTCGCTCGATATCTTGAGAGCAAGGGAGCCGATGTCGTCATCCTTCGAATACCATCAGGAGAGGACGGCGAGAAGCAGGGGATCGACGACTATCTCCATGCGGAGGGGCAGATCGAAAATCTTCAGATCGTTCGGCCCGACAGTCAGGAGAGGGCTTCCAGCGTAGGAGACGAACTCTCTATCGCGGAATGCCTCGACGACGGAACGAATCTCGTCTTCTCCTTGCAACGGTTCTGGCGATTTGATGAGCGAGAGGGCGTCTGGGTCGAGCTTCCCGACGAGGCAGTCAAGCGGGCACTGCAAATCGTGTGCAGGGAGAATCAAATCCCCGTCAAGGACACCCTCATCCGTGGGGCCTTCGGATCCGCAAAGGCCCGGTTCTTCCGCCAGGTGGAGTTTGACCGGGTTGACAGGAGATCCATTCCGGCGGCCAACGGGATCCTACAATACGCGGACGGGGAATGGACGCTTAATTCCTATCGGCGCGAAGATTACCGAAGAGTCCGGCTCCCCGTGGTATATGACCCCCAAGCGACATGCCCACGGTTCGAGCGGTTTCTGGAAGAAGTATTCGATGGAACCCCGGACATCAAGGACAGGGTCCGGCTCGTCCTTGAATTTCTTGCATTATCCATGACGGCCAGCACCGAGTATGAAAAAGCCTTAATGCTGGTGGGAAGCGGGGGGAACGGGAAGAGTGTTCTGGTACGCGTCCTTGAGTCACTGGTGGGAAACCGGAATAGGTCGGCGGTTCAGTTGAAGCAATTGGAAAACCGCTTTCAGCGAGCACACCTGGACGGGAAAATCGTCAACGTCATGACCGAACTATCCGAGGGGGCGGAGGTTCCCGACGCAGAAGTGAAGGCGATCATCAGTGGGGAGCCGATCACGGCGGAACATAAACTGAGGCCACCCTTCGAATTTTTCCCGATTGCCAAGCTATGGTTGCTAACGAATCACCTTCCAAGCACTCGCGACCTTTCCGATGGACTGTTCCGACGATTCGCCATCGTCACTTTCCCAAATCGTTTCGACGACAAACCAACACGGGACACCTCCTTATCCGAGAAATTAGCGGCGGAGTCGTCGGGGGTCCTGAACTATTGTTTAAAGGCGCTGGCAGATGTCTATGAACGCGGCACCTTGACGGAGCCCAAATCTTCCCGTGAGGCCGTTGACGGCTGGCGGCGCGATTCCGATCAGGTATCCGCCTTCGTCGAAGAGGAGATGATTCTCGAACCCGGAGCTTCGATCACGTCGAAGGAAGCCTACTCGATCTATCAGGAATGGGCTAAGGAATCCGGAATCCGGAAACTTCTCGGAAGGAAAAATTTCACCCTTCGACTTTCAAACATGGGCGTCGAGACGGCGAAGGGAACCGGCGGAACGCGGCTCCTGTGGGGCCTCCGGAGGGCGTGATGGGAATTCTGGACGACATTTTCGATAGTGGCGCAAAAGGCGTTAGTGGCGTGAGCACACAGATTGTATCAACGTATTCTCAAAAAAATGGAAAAAATGAGAATGAGTATGGGCTATCTGGGAGCACGCGCCACTTGTGCCCCACGCGCCACGCTGACGAACCGAATACTTCTCACCAGTCCAACCCCCTCCGCTCCCTGATTGAGGAGCTGCTGGCCGGTGGCCCCAAGCCCTATGCCGAAATTCTCGCCGCCGTCGAGGGGGACGAAAACATTCTCCGGACCACGATCAGGGGATGGGATGAACTGGTATCCACCACCACCGGGGAGACGACTTTGTGGGAGATCCGGCCTGCTACTGCGAATATCGCTATTCTTGCTACTGATCCCATCACCCTGGCAGAGCGGCTCGAGGCGGAGATCCCCATTGAGGAGGAGCTTTGATGTTGGTGAAAGGTGGATCCCATATTCAACAAGGAGAAACCAATGCGGATCATGGTTGAGCAAGTCCTTTTCATCGGCGGGTTGGCGTGGACGACGTTTCTAACCATCCAAAGGCCCCGCAACTAGTGATGATCGAGAAGGACAAGGAGGCGGCTGGCCGCGGTCCTGTCGTAGACGACAAAGCGCACCCCCTTTTGGCATAAGGGAACTCCTAAGGGCCTTCGAAATGCGCAAGCGTCACCAGCCCGCCCCCTGGTCCTTCTTGACAAGGACCACCGACCCGGACGGAATCCGGGCACACGAATAAAGGAGAAACATCATGAAGATCAAGAAAGTCGAGAACACAACGACGGTGCCAACACACTATACCGAATCGACCGATCGGCAGGAAACGGAGAAGCGGCGAGGCGAGGCCGAGCGGATGGCCAAAGGCCAAGCGCGATGGAACACTTCCGGAAAACGGACGGACACAGACAAAGGAGGCGGCAAGTGAAAAATCCTTTTGCTCCAACGATCACGAAGGAAGAGAAACGATTCCGGCAGGATCTAGACCGGTGGAAGGCAATGGCGCAGGCAAGCGGGAGCGAAGTGGACAGGGCGCTTCTCAAAAGCCAACCGCCAGAGGTTCTCCGACTGATCGGACCCAAGATCGAGTCCGCGTTTTCAGCAAAGGCCCGGAATAGCGGCGAGCTCTATCCGATTGAGGAAAAAGACTTTTCGGGGCGTGATGTCGTAAGGTATTTTGGCGACATCGCGAAGGCATTCGAGCCTTTCAATCTGCCCACGGCGAAAATCAAGCTCGGGAAAGTCGTCCACTTCGAGGGGCGGCCATATTTGGAGGGCCAGATCCCGCCTGCTGTTCAACGGGCGATGCTCCTGCGGGCAAATGGTTTCGCGGAGTAGGAAACAAAGGGCCAGCCCTACGCTGGCCCCCTCCCACCACCACTGAGGATATTCTACCCCTTTTTGATCTCTGTTTCAAAATGAATCAAGTGGGAGTGGTACGAATCGTGCATAATAATGCAAGAATGGTGCCGGTGGTGAAGCACTACAGAAAGGAGACGACAAAATGGATTCAAGTGGGGAAGACAGCAAAATACAGGGATCTGCTGGAAAGAGGCTCCCCCCGAACGCGGGGAAAGGCAGAAAAAAGGGCGTTCCGAACAAAATTACCAAGACGCTCAAGGAAATGATCCTTGCGGCCCTCGATTCCGCGGGAGGGGAGCAATACCTTGTAGAGCAGGCCCGGCAGAACCCGACGGCATTCCTGGCCCTCATCGGGCGGATCATTCCGAGTGAGGTTAAAGTGGACAATCAACCGACTTTCCAGTTTGTGAACGCACTACCTCCTACCCCCCCGGCCTCCTGAGGCCACAAGCCCCCGCTCCATGCCCCACCTTTCCGGCCCTGCCTTCATGGGGGGCCGTCCTTTTTGCATCACTGGTGACGGACCCCTCGAACGTTACACGTCACGGCAACGCCATATAGCGCGTCCGCCCTTCCTCATCGTCCAGTAGGCTCTGGATGAGGGCGAGGTCCGCTTCCTCGATCAGGCGAAGAATCGTCTCCCGTCTCGTTTTTCCC
>JAKAAM010000069.1 GCA_021802325.1 Nitrospirota bacterium | reverse complement strand
CACATCACCCTCTGGAAAGGTCTCTCACGGGAGGATTCATCATGTCCGATTCCTGCACCCTCTGCGATCGCATCCTGTCATCACCCGATTCCATGACCCTTTGGAAGACCTCTCATGCCCTTCTCTACCACATGTCTGGCATCGACCTGCCGGGATACTTGGTCGTCGCCCCGATCCGTCATGTGGAACATGCTGGCGAGCTTCACGAGATGGAGTTAGGGGATCTGGCCCGCCTACAGTCCCACGCAACGAGGGAAATCCTCAAAATCCCCGGAGTTCAGAAGATTTACACTTTGAGCTTTGGAGAGGTTCTTCCCCACCTGCACATCCATCTCTTTCCGCGAACGGATTTCATGATCGAGGATCGCGACGTCTTCAGCGATGGACGTCCGGATGGAGCTAAAATCTTCCAGCGGTGGAGGGAGCGGCTGGCCATCACCTCCCCGTCGAAATCCGTCGAGGAGCTGATCATACGGATGAGGAGAGCATCAGGAGCCTCAAGTGCGCTCTCAGACAGCGGGCAGGAAAGCTTCAACGAAAGAGGATAGCCCTCATTCCCTCCCGGAAGGATGGGCAAAGAGAAAAGGCCGTACCATCTTGGCTTCCAGATGAATGTACTGCACCCCAATCAAAACGGATCGAAAAGAGCGTCCATTCTTAACTTGCCTCTATTTTCAGAATCTTCGCCAGCGGTTTCAACTCCGGAATGACGAAGCAAGACTCTATTGTTATTAACAAAAAAACCATAACGTTGATATTGCCATTTCTCCATGCAGGGCTATAATGAGGGTGTCAGGTTGCTTCCTCCTCGAGAGAAGAAGCTTTCCTTCCAATCTCTTAAGGGGCGTGGCTGGCAGAGCCGGAATCTTCCGGACCGATCGGGTGGAAGGCCCTTGACCTATTCAAGAAAGGAGAGCGCACCTTTATCCTCTTTCCCAAAAGGGGTGACGGGAAGCGCAATAACGATGAAAAAGCTCACCATTTCATTGGGAATTCTTTCCATTCTCGCTCTCTCTTCTGCCTCTTATGCCACCAGCGTCAAGGATCTGATCAATGCCAACGGCTGTTTCGCCTGCCACTCCGTCGACACAAAAATGGTCGGACCCTCCTTCAAGATGGTGGCCGACAAGTATCGGGGACAGAAAGGTGCCGACGAGATGCTGGCAAAAAAGATCATCGCCGGCGGAAACGGACACTGGAATGATGTCACCGGAGGCGTGATGATGCCACCGCACCCTGGAATGTCCATGGACCAGGCCGAAGCGGTTGCAAAGTGGGTCCTTGCCACGAAGTAAATCATGCGTTTCTCATCAGACGGAGGCAGGAGATGACCTTTCATGAGGTCGTTCCTGCTTCTCTTGTCTTCGCCCTGTCCCTCCACTAGAATCAAATCGACCACACCGAATCGTTCTTTTTCTGAAAAACTCACATTATCCTTGGAAGGAGCGTCTCATGATAAAAAAGGCTCTCATTTTCCCCCTTTTTTCTGCTCTTCTCATATCCGCCACACCAGTCATCTCTCATGCTGACAATCTCCCTCCGCTCACAGGAGCTAAAACGGCAAAGATGTTCAATGATTTCCGCTCCCAGGCCGGCAAGGACTTTCTCCTCCCCCAAGTCTTCAAGAACCATCCGGGAGTGACCTTTATCCTTTCTCATGCCAAGGATCTCGGCCTGACGGAAAAACAGATCAAGCAGCTTAAGGTCATTCGTCGCCACATGCTGGCCCGCTCGCTTGCGCAGTTCAAGAAGATCAATGCCCAGCGCGCCGCCTATCTCGCCATGGCTGAAAAAAGCCGGGTAGATCCCAAGAAGCTTCACAAGGATCTTCACAACATTGCCTGGCTGATGGCTCAGGCCACCGCGGATCATCTGACGGGCCACCTCAACGCCGCCAAGGTTCTAACTGCCGCCCAGCTCAAGAAGCTTTCATCAATCAAATAGCCCACTCCTGCAGGACGGAATTCCCGTCCTGCACTCTTCCTTCCCCGATCCAGCTACCTCTCCGTGGTGAATCTGACCGGACCACGCATTCCTCTCCCCCCTACGATCGATCTTCGTTTAAGTCATTGCTTTCTTCTGAAAGAAACGGCTATTTCACTTCATTTTTCCTGAAGGATCACCCCCGGACCCAAAATCTTCTTGACTTTCAGGACTGCACGAAGGATAATTGGCCTTGATATACGTCGGGCATCGTGGATTGTGTATCGCTGCGCAAGAATGCGCCGAATTCGCCGGATTCAAGGTTTTGACCCTGCCAGATGGACTCGTGTCCGACCGCTTGTTCAACCCCCGCTGATCATTCCCGGCACTCTGTTGGAGAAAACAGTTCCTTCGGCGTCCGACCCCCCCGTTTTTTGTCTCGGGCGGAGGCGCCGCGGTGCCGGGAACGCTCCACCATGGAGCATGAATTCCTCCCCGGGATCCCCGCCGTCACACTCACGTTCGTCTATTCTGCTAGGAGTAACAATGTCATTTGAGACCCTTGGCCTCAATCCGGATCTTCTGCGCGCTCTTTCCGACCTCAAACACGAATCCCCCACACCCATCCAAAAACAAACCATTCCTCCGATCATCGAGGGACGGGATGTCCTCGGAGTGGCCCAGACCGGTTCCGGCAAGACCGGAGGATTTCTTCTCCCCTCTCTCCACCGGAACAAACGCGCCCAGGGAAACCGCACACGCCATCAGATCCTCGTCCTCTCCCCGACCCGGGAGCTGGCAGGGCAGATCGAGCGCTCCGCTCGTGAATACGGAAAATATCTCCGGAGCCGCACCGTTCTTCTCGTCGGTGGAACGGACATGCGGCGCCAGATCGATTTTCTTCGCAGACCCTGGGATCTGGTGATTGCCACCCCCGGACGCCTCATTGACCACATGCAGCGGGGGACCATCAACCTGTCCCATGTTCACACGGTTGTTCTCGATGAGGCCGACCGGATGCTCGACATGGGATTTCTTCCCGATGTGGAGACAATCCTCAAGGCCCTTCATCCCGAGCGTCAGACACTCCTGTTTACGGCGACCCTTCCTGCCCGCATCCAGATGCTGACAAAAACCTACCAGAAGGATCCCGTCCTTATCCGTCTTGAGACAGCCAGCGCCCCGCCTGTCTCCATTGACCAAGAGGTTGTTGCCATCAGCCACGGAGCACAGAAGTGGGGACTGCTCAAAACGATCCTCACCGAGCCTCAGACAACCGAAGGTCAGACACTCATCTTTACCCGAACAAAAAGAGGAGCGGAAGATCTGGCGAACCAGCTTCTTGCAGAGGGCTTCCCGAGCGATGCCCTGCACGGAGACAAGAGTCAGTCTCAGAGGAATCGGGTCCTTTCCAAGTTCCGTGCCGGCCAGACCCGGATTCTTGTGGCCACCGATGTGGCAGCCCGGGGACTCGACATTGATACCGTGACCTGCGTGATCAACTATGACCTTCCCCAGTCTCCCGAAGACTACGTTCACCGGATTGGACGCACCGGTCGCGCCGGACGCTCAGGACGAGCCATTTCTTTCTGCCATCCTGCCGACCGCAATCTCCTGAGGGATATCGAACGCCTCCTGGGATCCTCCGTTCCTGTATCACCGCTGTCGCCCCCGCCTCAACCGAAAGGCGATCGCCCCTTCCGCTCATCCGGACCCCGCTCCAGCGGTGGACCCCGCCCTGGGGGCTTCCGGGGAGAGCGCACATTCCGCTCAGACGCTCCGGGAGAAGGGCGTCCGGGATTTCGTCAGGGTGGACGAACCGATCGCCCAGCCGGCGGATCCGGTCGCAGTGAATGGCGGCGAGACAAGCCCGCCGGGAATGGCCCTCGCCATACGTCCTCCGTTCACCGCTCTTCGAATGCGGATCGCCCGTCACGGACGAGCCCGGTTCCGAGCGAAGCCTAGGAGCCCCACTCTATGGGACGCCCTCTTCTCATCGGGATTACCACAGACTACGAGCCCTCCGAATCCGATCGGGGGGCTCGTTTTTTTTGAAG
>JAKAAM010000068.1 GCA_021802325.1 Nitrospirota bacterium | reverse complement strand
GACCTCGGGGTTCTTGCGGTCGATCATATCGTGATCGGGTTGATTGTAGTAAGACAGAAGGCACCGATAGCATCCCGCCTCACAGTCCCGGGAAAAGTCATCCTCCCGGTCCTGTCCGGTTTCGTCGCAGTGAATGAGGGTCAAGGCCTCCCGGGCCACGACCCTCAGGCGTTCGGGGGAGAGCACCAGCTGCTGCAAAATGCCCGCCCCGCCTTCGGCCGATTCATAAAAAAGAAAGCTTTGGCGGTCATCAGGCCGGGGAAGAGGCTCGACGGCCAGCTCGCTCTCTTCGACCTGAAAAACCGTTTCCACGCCGCGCTTTAAAGCATATTGAAGGGTAACCATCCCCTCCTCTCCCAATTTTTGGCGCCATGACGGATCCACATCAAGAATGAGAAGATTTTTTCGATCTTCCACAAAGGGAACGATGCGCATGACACTGTGGAAGGGCTCGTCATCCGCGTCGTCCGAGGGAGAGCGATCCTCATCCGACTCCTTCTGCCATCGCCCTGAATGAAGATCGATATTGAATCCATACAGTCCCTTGTTCTTGCGACGGCGTCGCCCGAGGTTGAGGCGCATGATGGGAGAGGCAGGACTGTAGCGAAGTCCCACAATCACTCCGTCACCGTTAAAAATCTCTGCCTGAGATAGCGACACCCCGCGGTCCGTTTTGGAAAACTGAAAGGTCGTCAGAAGTTCAAATCCCTGCCGTCGACGTTCCTCTTCATCGGAGGTGATCCGATCTTGACGGATCGTCGCCAGATTTTCGATACGAAAAAGCCCCCGGAATTTGTCAGCGGTGGTGAGAGGCTCGTGGCAGGACAAACACCGGTCGGGGTCTCCATCATGTTGAAAATGGGCGTATCCGCATCGTCGACAGACATCAAGGGTGTCCGTGGGGAGCCGATCCTGTCCGGCCCCCTGCTCCCGATGGCCGATCAGGACCCGATTGACCCGGTAGTGGGCTCCTTCATGATAGATGAGACTATTGGGCCCAAATTCAGAGATGGCCAAAAAGCGGGGACGGGAGAGAAAGGTATCTTGTCCCTGCTTTTCCCGACGACCAGGAATATAGGCAATGAGGGGAAGACGGGGGAAATTGTATCCCGGAAGGAATCCCTGATTGGCCAAATAACGATAGGTGTAGAAGTCTGAGTTCATCATGTCCGTTCCGGACGACAAAAGGTCCATCTGCCGTTTCGCTTCAGCATAACGACTATTCGCCAGGTCCCGCTCCGTCTGGGAAGCCGCGGGATTCATGATGATGGCGTGGTTTCGCTTCATCTGATCAAGAGTGGCCACAAGGAGCGTCCGCCAGCGATCGAAGGCTTTGTCGAACAATCGAAACGCTTGGTGGATCACGCGCTCGCCCCAATCCTCGGAGAACCACGGGGCGTGGGACGGGATAAGCAAGGGCGAAATCTCCTTGAGGATGGAGCGGGCGCGGACTATGGCACGGCGTCGGGCAGTGTCCTTATCCAAACTCTGCGCAAGGTCTTCCCGAAGACGCAAGGACGGGTGTTCACGGTCTAACACATTGGCGATCGAATTGTCGAGCTGCTGACCGGTTTCCGCCAGCCACACCGCCTGGAGATGGGAGCGCAGCAGTTCTTCATTGGTCAGATCCAACAGGGGGGGATCCACCACCCCCGAGACCATCTTCTCGGGATTTTGGAAAAAGTATTGGTCATGGGGACTGCGGGACGCACAGTAGGTCACCACCAGGGAGGGCTGGCCACTCCGCCCCGAACGCCCGCTTCTCTGGGCATAGTTCGACGGCGTGGGCGGAACATTTCGAAGGTACACATAGTTCAGCTGGGAGATGTCGACACCCAGTTCCATGGTGGGAGAGCAAAACAGGACGGGGAGCTTGGCCGTTTTGAAGGCGTCCTCCCGTTCTTCGCGACTTTTGGCTTCCACCTGGGCGGTATGCTCGGCGGCCCTGATGCCAGACATCAGCGCACTTCCCGACTTCAAGAGTTCCGCCACCGATTCGTAGAGATCCCGAAAGAAATCATAAGGACGGGAGGGAGCCGAATCCTTTAAGGCTCCCTTTCTCCAAAGGAGGGCGGCAGCGGGGACGCGATAGCCCTTTTTGTCGGACAAGGCAGGATCCCGTTCGACGAGCCCCCCCCGTTCCATGACTGAAAAGATGGCTTCTAGAATCTCATAGAAAGCGTCATCGGAAAGGGATCCCAGGGTCCCTTCGAGGCGCTTTTTGATTTTTCGCCCCAACCGTGTGCGGGCGGAAAGAGGGATGTGTGGCGGGTCCTCTCGTCGGGTTTTGTTCCGAGCTCCCAGGACCATCACCCTTCCCTTCTCCATCTTGTTTTTCTCGCCAGGGGAGAATCCCCACGGTTCGATCAGATGGGTGAAGCTGGCCCGATAGAATCTCTCCTGCTCCAAGGAATCCAAATACATCGTTTTCAGACAGAGTTCACGGCGCATGGTCTCCAAAATGAGGGAGGCGATCTCCTGGCGAACCTCCGGGAGCAGTGTGGCCAGACGGGGATCTCCCTCCGTCCAAAAGAGAGTGTCTTCCGCGAGCTTCGGCAAATCAGGAGCCGTCACCTCCAGCAGCCCCAATTGTTCCAGGTTCGGGTTGCTGAATCGCCAGCCTCGGAGAAGGTCCAGGATCAAACGGTATCCCAGGACATCTCGCATGGCCCGTTCGGCTTGCTGCTTCGCCACATATTCTGCCCGGGGGTTGGACATAAACTCCTCGGGAAGGAGTCGCAGATAAGGGAAGACTTTCTGGGCCAGGAACTCCTCGGTCATACCGGCCTCGCCGGCCTCTTCAAGAGCCACCAGAAGGGCGCTTCGAATCAAGACGATTTGAACGAGATCGTTAAAGTGCCCCGCTTGAAGCGCGGCATCCTGACGATTGTCGGTAAACCCCAGAATTTTTCGCGCGATGGGCTCAAGATCACGATTTTCCCGCATGAGAAGAAGGGACTTCATCACCAAGATTGTTGTCGCTGAACTCCGGCCTTCGCTGGATAGAGGAGAGAGCCGGGCAAAGTCATTTCCCGCCCCTCCCTCGAACTCGGCGCTGCATTCCGAGCTTCCCCGATTCAGGCAAAAACGAAACCGTCCGGGAATGAACCATCCGGAAAAACCGTCATCCTTGAGGGTGCCATCGGGACCCACAAGAACCCGTTGAGGAACATGTTTGGACAGGGACGAACGAAGCTCTCCTGTCGGAGTGAGCCAGGAATCGGGGAAAGCGCCGTCTTGCTCGGGAGACCAACGTCCTGCGGGATCCGGCATAAAATACCCAAATGTCTGGTCCTCCTCTTCGGGGATCCGATCCATGAAATCCCGAGAAGTTAAGCCAAGGATTTTTTTTCCTTGCCGGCTGGCCCAGACCGGGTAATACTCCTGACCACATTCACGGCAGAAAACAACTTCATAAAGGTGTTTCTCGCGATCCCCGGGTTTGAATTTCTGACCGTCAAGAGTCAGATACCGGCTCCCTTCCGGCTCAAGAGTGGCATAGAGACTTCCCGCTCCGGAAAAAAACTGATGGAGACGAAAGGCAAAGTACGGTCGGCCATCCGCATCCTGAATGTGATAGGCCCTCATTAAAAACGTCTGGAGCCCCTCCCGACATTCTGATTCAGAAAGTCCGGTGACTGTGGCAAGGGCCTTTGCCGCTTCCTGAAGGCGTTTTGGCCGGCTTCGGATCCAATATTCGCCTTCCCGCTCGATCCCAAGATTTTCCTCGACCCATTGGGCCAACGGAAATGAAGCAATGTTGTCATAAGAAAGAGTGACGTCATCCACCTGTGTCAGGCATTGCCGGAGCTTGCTGGGATCGAGGACCCCGGGATCAAGGGTTCGGCGCTTCAGGGTTTCGAAGATGATATCAGCAGAATCGAGGGGAATGCCGAAAAAGCGGGTACCCACTTGGGCCACCACAGACTGGCGATCTTGGCGGGATCCTTCGCTGGCCATCGTGGCAGAGGTCCCAATACATTGAAGACCGGGA
>JAKAAM010000067.1 GCA_021802325.1 Nitrospirota bacterium | reverse complement strand
CAACCGATACACTCACCCCCAAAGCCGAGGATGCCATGGCCCCCACAGAACTGATCAGGACGACCTACACAATCCGCACCGACGAGCCGACCCGGGCGGCCAACCTCATCGCCCGCGAAATGAGCCTGGGCGTCAAAAAAACGTCCTATGAAACCGCCCAGACCGAGAGCTTCGCCGCCAAGCCAACGATTCTCAAGACCGGCAAGAGCAAAGTGGTGGTGGAAATCATGGTTCCCTCCCAGCGCATTGCCTCGGCCTATGGGCTTGTCCTCTCCATTGCCGGAGAGATTAGCTGCCTCAACATTCTCAAGTCGATCGAACTGACCGACTTCCACCCTCCGGACACCCTCCTTGCCCGCCTTCCCGGACCCCAATTCGGTGCCGAAGGCATCGCCAGGAAGAGAAAGAACCCCAAGCGCCCGCTCTTCATCACCGTCCTGAAACCCTCACAGGGTCTTACCCCTTCCGAGTATGCCCACATTGCCTACGAAAGTCTTGTCGGGGGAATGGATGTGGTAAAAAGTGACGAACTTCTCCAGGAGCCCTCCGAGGATTATATCAAACGTCTGAAGGCCACTGTCGAGGCAGCCCGTCGGGCCGAGGAAGAGACGGGCGAGCCCAAGTGGGTCATGATGCATACGGTGGATCGTCCCTCCGCGATGGTTGAGCGATATCTTGCGGGGGGGAAAGCAGGTGCCGGGATTGCCATGCTCAGCCCGGCGGCGTCGGGATTCCCCATGCTCGAGGAGCTGGCCCGACATAGAGTCGTTCCCATCATGGCCCACATGGCTACCTCCGACTGGCTCTGGCAGCCTCATGGGATGTCGGTCCGGTCCTGGGCCCGGTTCATGAGGATCCTTGGGTCCGACATCATTCTCTATCCTGCCTTGGCAGGAACTCTCAAGGCCAAAAAGAAGTTCATGAATGACGTCCTGGAGATCTGCCGGGAGCCCATGTCCTCAATGAAGACCTCCCTCATTGCCGTGGGGGGCGGCATGCACGCCGGAACCCTGGGCATCCATGCCGACATGTTCGGCCCAGACTTCGCCTATCTCTGTGGTGGAGGGGTCTGTGGACACCCGGACGGGGCCAGGGCCGGCGGACAGTCGATCCGACAGTCCTGGGACGCCTGGTCCCAGAAGATCCCTCTTGAAAAATACCGAAAGGGCCACAAGGCTCTGGATCGGGCACTCACAGCCTTTGCTACCTATGTGTGAGGATCATGGCAATGGAGGATCTCTCCCCTGTTTTCCGGGCCCCGACCAATAAGAAAGGCGATGGCGAGAGCCGCCAGGCCAGCAACAATGACTAGGGAAAGATCAAGGCGGCCCCCCAGAACCTGACCCAGATGTGACTGCAGAGGGGCATTGGCGGCCGCCAGTAGATTTCCTGTCTGGTAGACCACTCCCGGGAAAGTCCCCCGAAGAGACGGCGGGGATATTTCATTAAGGTAGGCCGGAACGACACCCCAGGCTCCCTGCACCGCACATTGCATGAGGAAGGCCCCCACCGCAATCATCCAGACAGATCCCCCCAGCCCCCAGAGGGGAAGGATAAGCAAGGATGAAATAGCGGCATAGAAAATGGTCCGCTTTCGTCCGACCCGCTCCGAGAGAGTCCCGAGAAAGATTCCTCCGAGAACGGCCCCGACATTGTAAAGAACCGCAATGGTTCCGACAGCCCCGGGGGAGAGCCCTCGCATCGTTTCCAGAAGAGTGGGGTAGAGGTCCTGGGTCCCATGTCCCAGGAAGTTGAAGGCCGTCATGAGTCCAATCGCAAAAATGGCCGTCTTCCAGTAGGGGGAGAGTCCCTCCCGTAGCGAGATCGCTGAAGACGGCTTCCTTTCGGAAAACGCCGCCGATTCCGGAACCTGACGTCGCACAAAGAAAACGACAAATGCCGGCAAAATTCCCAGCATCAACAGTCCCCGCCAGCCAACAAGCGGGTACACCCATGCATAGGCCAAGGCTGCCAGAAGGTATCCAAAGGGATATCCCGCCTGAAGAATTCCTGACACAAAGCCTCGACACCCGGGGGGAACGCTTTCCATCACCAGCGAAGCTCCCGTCCCCCACTCCCCTCCCATGGCCACACCAAAAAGTGTTCTGAGCAGGAGAAAGCTCCAAAGTGATGGGGCCAGCGCCGACAGGAACGCAAAAAGAGGGTAAAGGGCCACCACCGCCATGAGGACCGGCCTGCGTCCCATCCGGTCGGCCATCCTCCCGAAAAGGAGCGCCCCTGCCGGACGTGCGGCCAATGTCAAAAAAAGGGCAACCGTCACCTCTGTCAGCGTCACATGATAGGTTCGGGCCACATCCCTGAGAACGAAGACAAGGAGAAAAAAGTCAAAGGCATCCAGGCTCCATCCCAAAAAGGCCGCTCCCACGACCTGCCGCTGAACCCTGTCCAAACGCCGAAGATCCTGACGAAAAGCCTCGACCACTCCTGCCGTCCTCGCTTCCTTTCCTTCCATTAACACCACAGATTAAGGCATTGATTCGCAAGACCAACCATACAATACCTTTCCGAATATCCTTGAATCGAGCCTTTTTTTCAAGGGAAACAACAGAAGCACCCAGAAATGCGAGGCATCCTTCCCCTGGAATCTTTGGGAATTTTTTCTGATATCGGCAGATAGGTCTCTTCGGAGGCCGTTTTTATTGGGGGACATAAGGCATTATGGGCGACCACCAGAAGCAAGGGAGGGACAATCGCTTCTGAGGGGAAGAAGAAAGGATTCTTTGGGAGGAGGGGGCGTGCTGGCAGACGACTCCTTCCCGGAAGAGTCAGTCACGTTTTCAGTCGAGCATCCATCACGATACAAGAGACCTCGGCCCTTCACGAAACGAAAGAGCACCGCATGGGGAATTAGCGGTGGCGGGAAGAAAAGGCGCTTCGAATTGTCTTGACAATGCGGGATGTCCGGGTGGTCACAATATTCAGAAGACGCTTGAGGAGATTTCCGGAGGTCATCTCCCTCATATTGGCCACACTCTGGGCCAACTTATCTGAAAACTCGCGCATCTCGCGCATCTTTGACTGGAGCTCCTGAATATTGCCAGTGACAGCATCGAGCTCCTTGTCGATGGAAGAAACTGTCCGGGCAATCTCTTCCACCGCTTTTCGCGTCCGATCGGACAACTTCTTGATCTCGTCGGCAACGACCGCAAACCCGCGACCAGCCTCCTTGGCATGCGCAGCCTCAATGGCGGCATTGATCGAAAGGAGATTGACCTGGGTCGAAATCTCTCGAATCTCTCCTCCAATTTTACCGATGGTCTCAAGAACATTCCTGAAGCTTGCCAAGTTGGTGATGGCCTGATCCGCGGAGGAAATAAGAGCCCCCACATCCACCCGCTCCATCTGTCCCAGGAGGATACCGTTGATCTCCCGCATATTCCGGTCATGCATGCGGTTGACCTCTTCAAGCTGGACAATGTAATTCTGGATGAAGACGATTTCCTTCTGGATATCTCCCAATGCCAGAAGATCTGTCTGCTCTCCTTCAGTAATCTCCATCACCCATCCTCCGATTTGTGTTCTTGGACCCTTGACCTGAATTTAACGACTCAATTCCGGCAATGAAGGAATCGTTTTCAATGGAGCTGTCATCCGCAAGAAATTTTCTTCCTGCCCGATGGGTAACTTCTTCGAGTCATTTCCAATAACGGCTGGACAAGAATCAATCCTTTATGTTCAATAGTGCCACATTCACCGCTGGATTCCAAGGGAAGGAAGACGCTTTACCCACAGTGAATCAATCATTCATCTTCTTTTTTTTACCCAGAAAAATGAACGTGACTAGAAACCTTCTCGGTCGGGAGGGCGAAGAACTTGAGGAGGCGGCGTATCAAAGGAAATTTCGCGAGCATAACGAAAAGTTGATGCACGGAGAGAGTCTTGATTTGAAGAAAAAATGGCTCCCCGGGCAGGGATCGAACCTGCGACATGGTGATTAACAGTCACCCGCTCTGCCGACTGAGCTACCGGGGATCGTGGGA
>JAKAAM010000066.1 GCA_021802325.1 Nitrospirota bacterium | reverse complement strand
TCTATCGTTTTTTTGAGCTCTTCGATCTTCCGAATATTCCCAAATCTGACCTCATGCTCTATTTTGCCAAGGGAGGCAAGGTCCGAATCACTCCTCCGATCAAGCCCTGGCTTGAAGAAAAAATGGGGATGGCTCTCTGGCACCATCCTCGTCTGCGTTCTCACTGGTGCCGGAATCTTTCTTCGGAGTCCGTCGCCCTGCTTGATCGACTGATTCCTCCGACCTGGGTTCTTGATCCGGCACCCGTCCCCGCTCAGGCCTCACTGACACCGTCCCTTGTGGCGGGAGATCGTGAGCTTCACGATTTTCGAGATCTTGCTGGGTTGACTCAGCGGGAGCGCCGATTCATTATTAAACCATCCGGTTTTTCTCCCCTGTCTTGGGGCAGTCGAGGGGTTGTTGTCGGCCACGATCTTCCCGAAGAGTCATGGAAAGAGGCTGTTTCTCATGCCATGGACTCTTTCTCGCGAAGCCCGAGCGTCCTACAGCCTTTTCGTCAGACGCATGTCTATCCCATGACCGGGTTCGACTTTCCGTCGGAGGTCGAGCAGGAGGAAGGCTACCGTGTTCGTCTGTGTCCGTATTACTTCGTGACGGGCCCGACCCGGGAGACGGTCAGGACCGGAGGCGTTTTGGTCACGGCCTGCCCGAAAGACAAAAAACTCATTCACGGCATGGTTGACGCCATTCTGTCACCTGCGTGGTCTCCTGTGCAGGATTTTACCGAAAAAACAAGCTAATAAGTGCTTTTGAATATGGGAAAGTCGAGATTAAAAGAAGGAAAAGTCGACTGTTTCTCAAATATTTCTCGAAGCAGACAGGGACGTTTTCCCTGTTTAGGCGAGGGGAACGATGCAGGAATGGCAAAAGCTGCTAGTCGAGGGAATCAGGCATGGGGCCGATCTTCCTCCTGAGTGGGTGATCGAGGCGAATGGAGTTGGCCCCGAAAAGGTTGAAGGCCTTTACCCCATCCGAATCAATGATTATTACCGCTCTCTGATCTCAGACCCCCAAGATCCGATCGGTCTTCAGGTCATACCAGATCCGGCGGAGTGGATGGATGCCGACAGCCCGGAGGATCCTCTTGGCGAAGACGCGGATAGTCCGGTTCCTGCGATCGTCCATCGATATCCGGACCGTGTTCTTTTCCTTGTGACCAACCAATGTCCCATTTATTGTCGATACTGCACACGAAAACGTCTTGTCGGCAAGCCCGAAGGGGTTGTGAGCCGGGAAGAAATTCGACAGGGAATCGACTATATTCGGGAGCATCCCGAAGTCAGGGATGTCATCCTCTCCGGAGGGGATCCCCTGATGCTCAAGGATGAGGTTCTCGAGGAGATCCTTACAGGGTTACGCTCCATCGAACATCTCGAAATCATCCGTATCGGGACTCGGGTTCCGTCAGCCCTCCCTCAAAGAGTGACCCCTGAACTTTGTCGAATGCTCTCCCGATTTCATCCCCTCTATATGAATCTTCACTTCAACCATCCCCGGGAGATAACCCCGGAGTCTTCAGAGGCATGTCGCCTCTTGGCTGATGCCGGAATTCCCTTGGGATGTCAGACCGTTCTCATGAAAGGGATCAATGACGATGCCGAAGTTCTGGGAACCCTCTTCAAGGGCCTTTTGAAGATCCGTGTCAAACCCTATTATCTCTATCAAGCCGACCTCACCCGGGGAGCCAATCATTTCCGAACCCCTGTCGAAAAGGGAATTTCCATCATGAAGGCGCTCCAAGGAAATATCTCCGGAATGGCCATCCCCCATTTTGTCATCGATGCTCCTGGAGGAGGGGGGAAAATCCCTGTTCTTGCCGATGACTATCTTCTCGGCCGGGAAAATGGTCAGGTCCTTTTGAAAAACTACGAAAACAAGATCTACTCTTATCCGGATGTCTCTTCTGACGCAATTTTTCCAGAAGGTGACGACGGGAAGTCGTCGAGCGTCTCTCCCTCCGAGCCGGTGAAAACGAGTGAAGCCCTCCGCAGTCCGGAGGGACACTTTTCTTCTCCGCTCCATCAGCGCGGGCAAGAAAATGCTCCCCGTGAGCATACCCCTCGGCGTGTTTCCCCGGGGCTTGTCTGATGACCTCGGGACAGCACAATGACAACCTTCCGGGAAAAAAGGAAAAGAGAGAGCCTGCTTCTCGTCCTGACCACTCCCTTCCAGAAGATGAGAAGATGGGGGTATATCACGCCATCTACACCCGACGGGATATACGTCGGGAGTTTCTCCCCGACCCCATTCCGATGGAGACTGTTCTCCGCCTGCTCAAGGCGGCTCATCATGCTCCCTCGGTGGGGTTCATGCAGCCATGGAACTTCATCCTCATAGAAAAGGATGAAATCCGACGGGAGCTCAAGCGTGTTGTCGACAAGGAGCGTCAGGCCGCCGCCATTGTCTTCGAGTCACCGCGCTCTGAAAAGTTCCTCTCCCTTAAGGTGGATGCCATTCTCGATGCACCGCTTCTCATTGCGGTGACGATCGATCCAGCTAGAGAGGGTCCCTTTGTTCTCGGCCGTCTTTCCGATCAGGATACCGATCTTTACAGCGCCTCGTGCGCCATCATGAACCTGTGGCTGGCGGCAAGGGCTGAGGGCATTGGCATGGGATGGGTGACAATTTTTCGCCGTGAAGATGTTCAGGGTATTCTGAATCTCCCCTATCATGTTCGTCCCATTGGCATTCTCTGTCTGGGATATGTCCGGGAATTTCCTCGCCGGCCCATGCTCGAGACCGAGGATTGGGCGTATCGCCAACCGCTCTCCAAGCATGTCTTTGTCGATGGGTGGAATCGACAGGAAGGGACTCTATGGGAGTCGATGGCTCCAGGCCTTGACCGACGCGAGGAATGGCCTTGGGAACTTTAAGCGATTGCCAAATCCGTGGGCTCGTCCAAGAAGGAGTCATTGTGTCGGACGCCTCCTGGGGGCCTCGGCAGATCCAACCCTCCTCCATGGACCTTCGCTTGGGCCCCACGGCCTATCGACTTCGTTCAAGCTTCCTTCCCCTTTCCACCCCGGTGTCGGATATCCTTCAGGATCTCTCCCTTTACTCCATTGACCTTCGAACCTCTTCCTATCTCGAGAGGGGGGCCGTCTACCTCGTGCCCCTCATGGAGTCACTGAACCTCCCCGCTCATTTGTCCGCCAAGGCAAATCCCAAGTCCTCCACGGGTCGTCTCGATGTCTTTACGCGTGTCATTACCGAGACAGGAGATCGTTTCGACGATATTTCTCCCGGCTATACCGGGCGGCTCTATCTTGAGGTCTTCTCTCGGTCCTTTTCCTTGAGGGTTAGTCAAGGACTAGCTCTTTGTCAGGTTCGGTTTTTTGAAAAGAGAGACTTCCTCTCGGAGGAAGTTCTACTTGATCGCCACCGAAGGTCGCCCCTGTTTGTTTCTGACGGAGGGGCTGTCGGGATCAATCCTTTCGATAGGATCACGGATGGCTCCCTCTATCTCGGTGTCAAGCTGACAGGAATGCCGATCATCGGATTCCGGGCCAGGCACGATGCCGGAATTCTGAGTCTTGTTCCCGGCGACCAGCAAAAGGCCACCGACTTTTGGGAGCCGGTCCCCCCTCCGACACGGGGAGAGATGGTTCTGGAGCCGGAAAAGTTTTATCTCTTTGCTTCGAGTGCAAAAATTCGTGTCCCCATTGATCTGGCGGCCGAGATGCTTCCCTTTGATGCCGCTGCTGGCGAAATCCGGACCCACTACGCAGGTTTTTTTGATCCGGGATTCGGAATCTCGGGAGATGGTGCCCGCGGTGTTCTAGAAGTGCGCCCCCATGATGTTCCTTTTCGGATAGTCGATGGACAGCCCGTTTTTAAGCTGCGCTATGAAAAAATGGACAGGGAGCCCGATCTCCCCTACGGGGCTGCCATCGGATCGAGCTATACTCACCAGGGGCTTAATTTGAGCCGTTATTTTATCAATGATTTTTTCGGAGAAGCTCCCCGATGAAAAATTTCCGCTCGAATGATTGATTTTTTTTGCAGGAACCAA
>JAKAAM010000065.1 GCA_021802325.1 Nitrospirota bacterium | reverse complement strand
AATATCACCGAGGAGCTGTGCGGCACCCGGTTCTCGAAGTCCACGGTCAGCCAGTTGTCGACCGGGCTTTCGGCCCGGGTCCGGGCCTGGAAGAACCGAAAGCTTTCCGGTCCGTATCCGTTCGTTCTGATGGACGCCCTGATGATCCGGGTGAGAAAGGATGAGAGTGTGTCTCCGATGGCGGCCCTGATCGCGACCGGGATCACGGCCGAAGGACAGCGGGAGATCCTGGGACTGACCCTGGGGAATAGTGAAAACGAAGCCTCCTGGAACACGATGCTGGAGGATTTGAAACGACGGGGACTGTCCGGAGTCGATCAGATCGTCTCCGATGATCACAAAGGGCTCAAGAACGCCGCCTGGAAGCATTTTCAGGGGGTTCGATGGCAACGCTGCCAGGTTCACTTTCTTCAGAATATTCTGGGTCATGCGCCGGCTTCCCAGAGAGGGCCCCTCGCCCAGTCCCTCTCCCGGCTGTTTCGCCTCGGAGACGATGGAGGAAGCCCGGACGGTCCGGAACGAGATTCTCCGGACCGTCGAGAAAAAAGCTCCCAAGGCCATGGAATGTCTGGAGGAAGGGTTTGACGAGGCACTGAACATACTGGCCTTTCCCAAAAAATACCGTGTCCGGCTTCGGAGCACCAATTCCCAGGAACGGCTCAACGAAGAGATCCGACGCCGGGAGCGCGTCATCCGGATCTTCCCGAACGAAGACTCCGCGATCCGTCTCATTGGAGCCCTTCTCTCGGAGTTCCATGAGCAATGGAGCACGGGCAAAAAATACCTGGACATGACCGAATACCATGAATGGAAGAAAGAGCAGGAGTTATCCAAAACTCTGACTCTGGCCATCGTGGATTGACGATCCCATGAATCCCCCCATTTCGGGAAAAAATTTACAGCACTTTTAGACAATATGTGTGGGAGGGATAAAGAAAGGGCCTGTCCGAACCTGCACAGCGTGGGTTAGACTTGGAAGCGGGTAACCCCAAATCCAGAGCCATAATACAGGAGGACAGGCCATGAAGCAGTATACCAAATTCGTCGGATTAGATGTGCACAAGAAAACGATTGCCGTTGCGGTCGCGGACAGCAAAACTCCGGAGGTGCGGTATTACGGGGAGATTCCGAATACGATCGAGGCGCTGCGCCGTCTGATCCACAAGCTGTCCGAAGAGGGGGCAGAACTTCACTTTGTCTACGAAGCAGGGCCCTGCGGATATGGCGTGCACCGCCGACTCCAGGCGGAAGGACACCGATGCCAGGTGGTGGCCCCCTCTTTGATCCCGAAGAAGGCCGGAGACCGGGTGAAGACGGACCGGCGGGACGCACAGGCCTTGGCCCGCCTGCACCGGGTGGGAGAGCTGACGCCGGTCTGGGTTCCCGGGAGCGAACAGGAAGCCATGCGGGACCTGTCCCGTCTGCGGGAAGATCTCAAGATGGAGGAGCGCCACCTCAAGCAGCGTCTTCTGGCCTTTTTCCTGCGTCACGAGGTGGTTCTCCCGGAGGACAAGACACGATGGGGCGGTCCCTTCATGACCTGGCTTGAAAACAAGACGTTCGAGAATGCCGTGAGCCAGATTGTTTTCCAGACCTATCTCGAGAGCCTGAAAGATGTTATCGGGCGAGGAGCGGGGGTCGTGAAAGAGATCGAAACGGTTCTGGAATCCTACTCCCTGGCTCCCGTGGTCAGGTCCCTTATGGCGCTTCGGGGAGTGGACCTGATCACGGCCTTCACGATCACGGCAGAGGTCGGGGATATGACACGCTTTGGAACAGCCGCCCAGTTTATGGCCTATCTGGGTCTGACGCCCTGCGAGAGCTCAAGCGGGGAGAATGTCCGGCGCGGGGGCGTGACCAAAACGGGAAACGGTCATGTCCGGAGAGTTCTGGTCGAAAGCGCCTGGCACGCCCAGCGGACACCCCGAATCAGCAAGGCCTTGAAGGAGCGCATGAAGGACCAGACGCCAGAGGTCCGGAAGATCGCCTGGGAAGGACAGAGGCGGCTCTTTCACCGCTTTCATCACCTGACAGCGAAAGGAAAGCGGTCAACCGTCGCGGTCACCGCCCTGGCGCGGGAATTGGCCGGCTTTGTCTGGGCGATCGGATGTCAGGTCATGGGACGACCAGTCGCTCTTCCGAAAGAGACGATGGGGGAAACGGCCTGACAGAGCGTTTGTCCTCACTCAAGGCATGGGATCATAACCGGACGAATCGTCAGAACAGGACCGGAAAAGAGAGCGTTGCAGCGGAAGGAGAGGAACAGGACAATCGGGACCGGAATACGAGCCGCCGCAGGAGAATCCTCGGTAGTCCTATGAGCCATCCCCTTCGGAGGATGACGCTCGGATTTAGAGAGAGGCCCTCCACGACGAAAAACTTTGACATGCGGTGATCTTTGATCCGCGAATATCAGTCTGCCAAGCGTCGCCAGCCTCGTGTTCCGATCCGGATTGTTCCGAACCTCTTTCACAGTGAGGAGCAATGCGCACACAAAAGAATGATATGTAAAGCCAAGGATTCTAGAAGAAGTTACAAAAGGGGCTTGACAGGCCCCCCACCATATCAGGACTTGACCCTCTCCCGGACCATCCGTAACTCCTCCAAGATAAACTTGTCCTCAAAAGTGAAGTGGAATCGGATGTTATCCAAAGCGTCCCAACACTTCTGGGAGACCTTGAATCGAACCCATGGAAATGACCTTTGCGGCTATGTTCTAGATTGAAAATGGTATATCATGGTTCCTTGAATATCAAGGAGGTGTATCGATGAACCCACGAGACTTCAAGGAACTTCGCCGTTCGGCACAGGATCTCACGCCCCAGCAACGCCACATCCTGGCGACGGATCTCCAGGGGACCTATCCACAAAACAATCCGGTTCTCGAACAGGTCGACCGAGCCTTCTCCGAACATCCGCGATGTCCCCATTGTCAGCACGAACAAGTCGCCAAATGGGGACGGGTGCAGGGGCTCCAGCGTTATCGGTGCCGGGCCTGCCACCGGCAGTTCACGCCGCTTACCAACACGCCCCTGTCGAGACTGCGCAAACGGGAGAAGTGGGCCGCGTATCTCGAGGCGATGGAGGACGGCCTGTCGGTCCGCAAAGCGGCTGAGCGGGTCGGGGTGAACCCCAACACGGCCTTTCTGTGGCGCCACCGTTTTTTAGCCAGTCCCGCGAAGGAGAAACCGACCCTCCTTCGGGGGATCGTGGAGTCGGATGAGACGTTTATCCGCCGGTCCCGCAAGGGCGAGCGAAGGATGGACCGTCTGGCCCGAAAGCGGGGAACCAAAGCGCCCAACACCGGGATGGATCCGGAACACTGGGTGCCCGTGCTGGTGGCCCGGGACCGCGGGGCCGTCACCACCGACAGCATCCTGCCGGAAGTCACGTCCCAGACCCTCAAACGGAGTCTGGTTCCCGTTCTGGACAAGGACGCCGTTCTCTGTCACGACGGTCTTCCGTCCTATTTCACCCTGGCCCGGGAGACGGGAATCTCCCACCGGACGGTCTATGCGGCCCATGGGAAACGGGTTCTCAAGGGGGTCTTCCACATCCAGAACGTCAATGCCTACCACAGCCGCTTGAAAGAATGGCTGGAACGATTTCACGGCGTCGCCACCAAATACCTTTCGAGCTATCTGGGATGGAGACGATTCCTGGAATTGAAGCTCCCCTCTGTCTCTTTCTCCCGGGCGATCCTCCAGGCGATCGTGGCTCCAGGTCGACTTCATTCGTTTGCTAGAACATAGCCATATTTTCGGACGGACTTCTGGTAAATCAGTCTTTACGGATACAAATCCATCCGTGGTTCAATGATTCCGGCTCTCAAATGGTCTCAATAGATTTATCGGAGCCATACGTGCAAAGATGCCCATGATCAAGATCGGCATAAAAGACAAAGTTTACATTGCTTATAAATTCCTTCAGTGGTCGTCTGAAAATCCGGCGTGTTTATGCTGTTGTCGAGATCTCGGGAAGGGGATGTTCACGATCCATCCCTGGAACCCACAAAGACTGTCGTCCCAACGTTTGAAATTCCAG
>JAKAAM010000064.1 GCA_021802325.1 Nitrospirota bacterium | reverse complement strand
ATAATCATGTTGTCCCTGCGAGCCGTTTTCGGCTCGTAACACACGCATATCAGTCTGATCAATCGTCGAAAAGAGTCTCACCCGGGGTTGCAGGCGTTTTCATGAATCCGAGAAAAAGGGAACATGTGGAAAACAAGTACTGACGGTGTGTTTCGTTGTGCCCAAAGAAACAGCATGATTCTCTTGCTCAAGGGGCTTGACATCGGCCATGTCTGTATCGGTTACCCTGAGAAATTGACATTGACATATGCATATAAAGTATGTATCATTGAGTATGGAGATCGAATTCGATCCTTCCAAGGCGGAGGGAAATTGGAAAAAACACGGTGTCAGCCTGTCCGATTCAGAGCCTGTGCTTTACGACCCCAGAGCCTTGACCCGGGAGGACACTTCATCCGAAATGGAACAACGCTTTATCACAGTGGGAATGGATGCTCTTGGCCGAGTTTTGACTGTGGTCTGGACGGAACGAAAGAACAGTATCCGGATTATCTCCGCGAGAAAGGCATCTAAAAAGGAGAGGGAAAACTATGAAGAACTTTGAGACGGGTCCGGATTATGACATGACCAAGGCCCGGAGAGGCCCGGTAGTATCTCGCCCCGAGAAAACACGCATCACCATCTGGATCGACAACGACATTCTGGAAGCTTGCCGATCCCAAGCGGAAAAAACAGGGAAGGGTTATCAAACACTGGTGAATGAAGCATTACGGACGATGGTCGGCTTACAGCAACAGCCTGTAACAGAAGAGGTCCTTCGTCGGATTCTTCGTGAGGAATTGGCCCATTCGTAATCGCCAGCACAGCCCTCCATTTTGCCCCGCTCCCTCGACGGGCTTTTGAGACGCACCAATAGACGGCCGGGCGATCCCGGATCGCAGTCGGTCAGAATGTGGTCGAGAAAGACGATCATGTGATCGTCTCCGAGCAGACTGAAAAGATCCCTGTGTCACCGGTCGAATCAAAACCAGCCAGTGTGGTTGAAGTGGGAGGTTCGGAACGAACCTCCCGGTAGTTTCTCCTTCATTTTCCCCAAGCGTTGAAAATGTCAAGACTTTTCCTGCTTTTGCCTCCGATCTTGCCCGTTTTTCTTGGTCTCGTCTTCCGGCGAGGGGACCCCAAGCCTTTCGGTCTCTTGGATCTGAGTGAGGCGCCCCCAGAGTTCCGCCGCTTTTTCGCGGGCTTCGGCTTTTTCCTGCCGTTCCTTTTCCAATTCCTGACGAAGACGATCCATTTCGCGAACGAGCTCTTCGGTCCGGCCGATCAGGCGCCCTTCGAGAGCATTGCGTTCGGAGGTCATCTTCGCAAGCCGCTCTTCTATGAACATTAGCACATAGCAAATTATGCAAACGACTTGCGACTATTCATAAATATTACTATATCACAATAACTTGTAGCTTTGAGACAGCCTCTAACGCGAGCGAAATGTGTGCGGATAACCATGTTGGGCAGACGGGGCGACCGGAAACCCGGTCTCCGATGTTTCCGGCAGAATTATGAACTCTCCCGCCACTAAGCTGACGCTGTAGTGGGGGTTTCCGGTCTCGCGAGCGGATGTTCCTCTTTCGTCGAGGATGCGCGAAGGCGTCGGGGCCTTCGCGTCTTATCGTCCTCTCCAGAGGCTTTGACTTCGGACAGTTCCTGCCCTCGTGTTCTGAGTTTTCCGATCCCGCAGCGCCGAATCGGCTTCTGCTGGATTTTCCCTTCCAGAAGAAGCCGGATTCCCCGTCGGGCGATAACGCGGCTGGCGTTGTGATCGGCATTGTCGGCAAGTCCGCAGCGCTGGCAGACGAACTCGGCCTGGGAGGGCCGGTTGTCCGGATGAATGTGCCCGCACCGGGCGCACTCCTGCGAACTGTAGTGCGGAGAAATCTTGAGAACCAGTTTCCCGTTTCTTTTTGACTTGTACGAAAGAAAGAGGACGAACAGGCCCCAGCAGGACGAGAGGATCGCCCGGTTGAGACCGGCCTTGGCCCGGGCTCCGTTTTTGGCATAGCGTCCGGACTCGTCCTTCTTCGCCTCCGGCTTTTTCGTCATGTTTTTGACCTTGAGATCCTCGACGACGAAGAGGCTCCGGTCGGGATCGGACACAAGGTCGTGGGTGGCCTTGTGGATCACGTCCGTTCTCACATTCTTCGCATATTCGAAGGTCCGGGCCAAGCGTTGTTTCGTCTTCGTTCGGTTGTTCGAGCCTTTGACCTGCCGGGCGAGTTTTCGTTGCCAGCGTTTCCGGGCCCGCTCTTTCTTCTCCATCCGGATCTTCTGGACAGAAGAAAAGTCGATCCTCCGCCCGGAGCTTGCCATCACCGGCGTCACCACTCCCCGGTCGAAGCCCAGGGTTTTGCTCTGGAGTTCCTCGTCCGAGAACATCCGGAGCCAGGCGACCGTGTCCTCCTCCTTCGGCTCGGGAAGGCCGTCGTCCGAGGAGAATGAGACGTACCACTTGCCGGCCTCAACGGACAGATGGATCGAGGCGGGACGGGAATACGGGGCATGGGCCGTGAAGGACAGAACCCCCACCGGGAACTTCTTCGTTCCCAGAACCAGCTCGCTCGCGTGGGTCTTCTCGTTGTACCGAAAGGCGAAAAGCTCGGAGGTGATCCAGACCGACTGCCGTCCGTCCTTTCTCTTTCGGACGGGACGCCCGGCCAGACCGGCAAAGAACCGGCCGTAGGCTTGCTTCCAGCGGACCGCCCCGTTCCGGAGGATCGGAGAGGGGACCTCCCGGAGCCAGGAGGTCTCCGGCCCGATGAACCGGGCGTACTCCTGGTCGACGGGAATGGGCGTCCCCGAAAGGGAGACCGCTTTTTTGGCGAAGGCCCGGTAATACCGGTCTTCCGAGACCTTGGCATTGTAGATGAACCGCTGGTGTCCGATCCATTGGAGGAGGATCTTTTCCTGGGCGGGGGTGGGATACGCGCGGAAGCGTTTGCCAGTCTGCATGGGAAGATGTTACCTCAATGCGATGAGGAAAACCAAAACCGCCCGCTTGCCCCCCTCTTGGCTGACAGCCTAAGAAGGGGAATGCGCGGGCAAATGTTCAGACATTTGCGCTTACCCCCTCCAACTCACCAGTCGTGAGCGTTTTGCGCATAGTATCAAGTGCCTTGTTAAATGCGCGATGCTGCGTTTTTAGCTCATCACGAATAATCGCAACATCCGGAGACTGCCGCCGGTTGGCCTCCAACAGGTCCACCGCCAACTGGTGAATCCTTTGATGGGGAACGGCCAGATCCTGAAAACCGGCAATGGCGCCAAATCTATCACGTCCAACACCATCATACCATTTACCCAAGCGACATTGGTGATGATCCATAGGTAAAGGCAGGTCCGCAGGTGATATGTCACTTGCACCTTTTTCCGATTCCTGCACGGCTTTTTCCACAAACTCATGGTGCGTTTCCTCTGTCGCCTCAAACTGCACCAATGTTGACAAGACGCGCAGGCTATTCGCTTTGGCCGTAAGACGCCGCACGACATCTTGTACACTTTTGCTTTCCTCTTGAGCTGTACTATTCTTGGCCTGGATTGTCTGGCCGTGCCTCCCAATGATTGAGATGGTCGTGCTCACCGCCTCGGTAGCCTCCTTCACACGATTAGCCAGCTTCCGGACTTCGTCGGCCACAACGGCGAATCCTTTACCATGCTCACCGGCGCGCGCCGACTGAATAGCAGCATTCAAGGCCAGTAAATTGGTCATGCCGGAAATTTCCCTGATATCTTCGATGACGTGTTCGATTTTCTGAAGCTGTTTCAGAATATCCTCCACAGAAGACACATTATCGGTGATAGCCTTCATCACCTGACCAGAGGCATTGACCGCCTCGTGTATTACAGCTTCCACTTCACCTGCAGACTGATCCACTCTCACTGCGACATTCATAATCCTCTGTGCTGGGATTATGGGTTCTTCATGAACGGCGTTTATTGGCATTGCCATCCTCCGTGCTTCCTGGTCGTTAGTTCCTTAAAGATGGACATAGATCTCTGGGTTTTATATGAGGAAGAAGTCCTGCCCTCAACCCCAGGAGGTCCAGTGTCCAGAATAACGCAGAGAGCGCCATTGATTCCGAACGATGAGGAACGGAAACGTCTGGAATCTATGTCCCAATCCCG
>JAKAAM010000017.1 GCA_021802325.1 Nitrospirota bacterium | reverse complement strand
ATCTAACCCGCGGAGGAGGAACGGAATGAAGGGAAAATACAAGCTTCACATACCAGATTATCAGTACTATGCCGATCAGGTGGCCTGCCGGAAAGCCTGTCCGGTAGGCACTGATGCCGGCGGATATGTTCAGGCAATTGCTCAAGGCCGCTATGAGCGCGCCTATGCCATCGCCCGAGGGCCCAACCCGTTTGCCTCGGTATGCGGGTGGGTTTGCAACGCACCCTGTGAGTCGGCGTGTACGCGGGGGAATATTGATGCCCCGGTAACGATTCGGGCCCTCAAGAGATTTGTGACTGAAAAGTTTGGGGCAGAAGCCGTCTCTGATCCGGCCTCAACCTTGCGTTATTCGACAGCGCCCGGGGTTCCTTACGGGAAGGCAACCGGCCCAAAGGTTGCCATAGTCGGCGGCGGCCCTGCCGGTCTTTCTGCAGCCCATGATCTGGCTCGTCTCGGTTATCGTGTCACGATTTTTGAGGCTCAAGATCGATTGGGTGGTCTCTTTTATCTCGTTCCGGAATATCGTCTTCCTCGTCCGCTATTCCAGGCGGAGATCGCGGCTATCCTCAGCATGGGGGTTGAGGCCCGCCTCAATGTCAAGGTCGGCAAGGATGTTACCCTCGCCCAGCTTCGCGAAGAGTATGCCGCGGTTGTTCTTTCGTCTGGTGCATGGGGAAGTCGTCAGGTCCCATTTGAAGGGCGCGAGCTTGAAGGCGTTTATTCAGCCCTTCCCTTCCTCCAGTCGGTCTATCACCGACATGATCCCCTTCCGATCGGCCCTCGCCCTGTCGTTGTCGGGGCAGGAAATGTGGCGATGGATGTGGTAAGAACAGCCATTCGCGTTCCCGGGGTGGAGAAGGTCACGGTTGTGACCCTTGAAACATGGGACGAGATGCCGGCTGATGATCTTGAGATTGAAGATGCGGTCCACGAAGGCGCAGAATTTGCAGTTCGTCTAGGGACAAAGCGTATCCTGGGTTCTGGTGGAAGATTTGAAGGTCTTGAAGTCAAGAAGGTGCTCTCGGTATTCGATGATCAGGGACGGTTCTCTCCGTCGTTTGATGAGGAAAAAATCAGTGTGGTCCATGGATCGTCTGTCACCTTCGCAATCGGCCAGGTGATTGATACGACCTATGTTCCGGAAGATCTTGAAGGCATCGTCGGCCGCAATGGGGTCATTCGTGCGAACATGCATACCATGGATACAGGTGTTCCAGGGGTCTTTGCTGCCGGAGATGTTGTTACGGGGCCGAGGATCTTCATAGACGCTATTGCCGGAGGGCAAAAAGCTGCCCAATCGGTTCACTCCTACCTGATGAAGCGGGGAGTGGCAAAGAATCTCAGCGGTATTTCGACGCCGATTCCCCATCGTGCGAATCCATCGCCGATCTGGCCTGAAGATTTTAATAAAAAAGGCTACTATACGATTGAGCGGAAGAATCCGGATTTGCTTCATCCTGATTTCCGTAGGACAAACTTTGATCTTGCAGAACTCTCCATGACCGAAGAGCAGGCGCGTACTCAGGCCTCTCGCTGTTTGACCTGTCATGTGAATCCGATCTTTGAGGGACATAAGTGTGTGCTATGCGGGGGATGTGTCGATGTTTGCCCCGAATATGCCTTGAAGATGGTTCCTCTTGCCGATGTGGATCTTGAGCATGGCAAAATGGAGCCGCTTGTCGAGGCTTTTACCGAAACGGAAATCTCTCCAGACCACATTGAAGAGCCGGTTGTTCAAACTCTTTCGCAGTCAACGGCAATGATATGGGACGGGATGCGCTGCATCCGGTGCGGATTGTGCGCAAAGCGCTGCCCCACCGGGGCCATCGCCATGGAACATCTCGAAATTAAACAGGAGGTTGCGCTCCAATGACAAATCTAACGGCCCAAACGCAACACCCCGGAGACACCGGTGATATGGCAAGTCCCGCCGATAAGGGGCGAAGAAAATTTCTCGTGGCAGCGGGATGGTCCCTCATGGGCGCTTCGATGGCTGGGACGGCATTTGCTGCATACAAGTACCTTTTCCCTCCAGTTCTCTATGAGCCACCGACTGTTTTCAAGATCGGTCATGTCTCGATCTATGGTCTGGGAGTGGACGAGCGCTGGAAGCTGAAGGGGCGTTTCTGGGTTGTCCGAAACATGAGGGGAATCTACAACATGATTTCCATCTGCCGTCATCTCGGCTGTACTCCGAATTGGTTCCCGGACCAGAAGAGATTCCGATGTCCATGTCATGGGTCGATTTACGATGCTCATGGCAATGTTCGTGGGGGACCTGCTCCAAGAACGCTCTGGCGTGGTCAAATCACCCGTGATCCTCTTGACGGGGAATTGATCGTCAATACGGTGATCCGGCTTGACCCGGATCCGGTTCAGACGCCTCAAGGCCTCTGGGTCAAAGAAAAGGTCAAGGAAGTCACACCTTTCTACATTGATCATTCAGCTCCTGCAGGAGCTTCTTGCGCCTCCAACCGCCTTCTCTGCTGATTGGGGCGGTCAATATAAACTCACGGATTCGTTAGCGGTTAAACGGTGACGCATGATTCATCATGCGTCACCGCACACCCATGCAAGGATCCTTTATCCCTGCACCAGTTCCGAGTCGCCAATGGACATCGGAAAATCTGGCCGATGCTTATCAGGGAATGGTCCTATTAACGGAAGGGACTTAAGGCATGCTCCAGAAAATTAAAAACGAGATCGTCGAATCTCAGATCTTCAAATCTGTTTTTCGGCACGGCTATCCCGACAACGACCTCGACCGGGCCTATGCAATCTTTTCAAGCGTCTTCCTTCATATCCATCCGGTCAAGGTTCGCCGTTCGGCACTCAGAATGCGTTATACCTTTTGCCTCGGGGGAATTACCCTCTTTCTTTTCATCATATTGGCTGTAACAGGAATTTGGCTCATGTTCTACTATACTCCTTATACCGGGTTGGCCTATCGCAATATTAAAGATCTCCAGTTCGTCATCTTCGGCGGAAACCTGATGCGCGATCTTCACCGTTTCGCCGCCCATGGAATGGTTCTCTTCGTATGGCTTCATATGACCCGTGTGTTTCTTACCGGTGCCTACAAAGCGCCTCGTGAATTTAACTGGGTGGTTGGTGTCGTCCTGCTTGTGAATACTCTGGTCCTTTCTTGGACAGGATATCTTCTTCCCTGGGACCAGCTCGCTTACTGGGCAGTGACGGTCGGTGCCAAGATGGCCTCTTATACCCCCCTTATCGGACAAAACGGTCCTTGGGGGCCACAGCTTGGATTCCTTCCGACGAACGACATCATGTTTATGCTTCTCGGTGGAACGGTGGTGGGCCAAAATGCCCTCATCCGATTCTACGTGCTTCATTGTGTCGTCCTTCCGCTCGTCGTCACAGTCTTTCTTGCGGTCCATTTCTGGCGGATCCGGAAAGATGGTTTCTCCGGTCCCCTCTAAAACTGTTCTTGGGGACCGCCGCACTTATGGCATAAATGGTTATTATATGAGCCGTTGAAAGTGTTATATGGAGAGGTGGGGCAATAATGGATGAAAAGGTGACCCGGGAGATTTTTCCCCGCGACTCGAGAAAGTCTTACGGACTTGTCGAGCTAATGAAAAAGACGGCACCCATCGTCAAGAAGGAGCCAGAAGACACCGTCTATGTCTGGCCGAACCTACTGATGATCGAGATCATTTGTGCCATCCTTGTGACAGTCGGTCTTATGGTTTTGATTCAGTTTGAACATGCTCCCCTTCGTTCCTTGGCCGATCCTTCGACCACGCCGAATCCTATGCGCGCTCCTTGGTACTTCCTTGGCCTTCAGGAGTTGCTCGTTTACTTCGATCCATGGTATGCCGGAGTGGTGTTGCCAGGAATGATTATTGCCGGACTGATGCTCTTCCCATACCTTGATGTGAATCCCAAGGGGGTTGGATACTACACATATTCTGAGCGCAAGTTTGCAATCTTCAACTACTCCTTTGGCTTTGCGATCTGGTGGATCACGATTATTATCGGAACTTACCTTCGTGGTCTGGACTGGCAGTGGTATTGGCCTTGGAGCAACCATCTGGAGCACATGAATCCGGCTCTGGTGACTCTTATTCCCCTCCACCTTATCTTTGTGAATTGGTTTCACGTAAGCGAAGGCGTGGGCAAGCTCTTTGGAGACATCATCTTCATCGGGTACTTTGCGCTCGGGACAATCATCCCGATGATCGTCTGGAAGCCAATGTACAAGGCGATGGGCTTGTGGCGCTACCTGACATTCTCCTTCTTCTTCCTTTCGATGATGGGGGTTGCGCTCAAGATCGTGCTTAGACTTCTCTTTAACGTCAAATATGTACTCGTCACACCTTGGATCAATATCTGACGATATTAACGCACTGACTTGTCACGGAGGGGCAGCCTGCCCGCTAGCCCTGCCTCCGATACGTCAAAATGTCCGGCCTGTTCGGGCAAGGAGGTTCGATGGACCAGTTTCATCAGTTACTCAATGCCCCTTGGGTTGAGGAGTATTTCGGCTATCCCTACCGAATTGGTATCTCCTTGACTCTATTCGTTGGCACTGCCATTTTCTATTACCTTGTCATTTGGTTCCAGAAGTGGCAGGAAGGGTCTTTCTATCCTGAGGGGCACCCCCTTCGTAAGTCGGCCCAAAGCACGGAAAGGGGACGAAAAGAATGAAAATGCGCATTTATGCCCTTTTTTTCCTCTCGACAGTTCTTCTCGGAGGAATCTTTTTCTATGAGTTATATAAAGATACCCACCCAGAATGGATGACGTATCAACGCTCCTACTATCAGCTCTTGGCCAAAATCACGAAAAAGCCTGAGCTTGCCAACTCCACTCTGACGGTGGTTCAGATCTGGAACCCGATCATGAACAAGCCAGACCGTTGTATGACCTGTCATATGGGGATTTCAGTTCCTGCATTCAAGACCGCCCCGGAGCCATTTACCTCACATCCTGACCTCTCCGGTTACATCGGAAAGCACCCTTTTGAAAAGTTCGGATGCACTATTTGTCATGATGGCCAAGGGGTAGCCACCACAGTTGCAGAAGCCCATGGATTCAATGTGTCACTTAATTACCAGCCAAAGCGGGGAGCGTTTGCCGAAGCCTCCTGTTTAAAGTGCCATACAGACCTTTTCAAACCGGGAATCAATCCCCCGATGACCCCCTTTCTGAACCTTGCAAAGAAGACGATTGTTCAGAAAGGTTGTGGATCCTGCCATACCATGACCCAGTTTAACCTTCATGGAGTCTTGGCTCCTGATCTTTCGGGTTTCGGAAGTCGTACGGAGCTGGGCTTCTATAACGTCCATGATTTTAACCATGTCGGAGGGCTTCACTCAGAGCGAGAATGGGAGTGGGAGCATTTTAAAAACCCACGGAAGATTTCTCCGGGCATTCCTGCATTTAAGGTTCCGCCCACCATCATGCCTAACTTCCACCTGACGGATCTCCAGACCACTGCCCTTACCACATGGGTCTTGGGGCTTGACGATCCTTCGGTCATTACCATTCCGCAGAAATACCTTCCGATCGACCGTGATAATGGTCGCCCGATTCCCATCCCCATCACGAATTATAAGGGCGTCTTCATCCCGGGAGAGCCTAAGGCTGACCAATCAAATTAATCATAGTTAATCTTCACTAAAGGCGGCAGGAGAAATCCTGCCGTTTTTTTTTGAAAAATTCCTCGAATTGAAATCCTTTGTCAGAATAAAATAAGAGGACCAGTAACCCACTCTATGGAAAGAAGCCACAATTAGATGATCGAAGCAATAAATCTCAAGAAGGTCTACAGGTCAAGACGCGGAGATCGAGTAGCCGTCGATGGAATATCATTTTCTGTCCGGGAGGGAGAGTTTTTTTCATTCTTGGGTCCAAACGGGGCCGGTAAAACGACAACCATTCAAATGATGGTGGCGCTCCTTGCACCAACAAGCGGAGAGATCATCATTGACGGCCTGAATGTCGTGACCTATCCACATCAGGTAAGGCAACGAATAGGAATTATTTTCCAAGACCCCAGCCTTGATGACCGGTTGACCGCATGGGAGAACCTCGAATTTCATGGCCGACTCTATGGCATTGATTCGCGAACACGCGATAAAAGGAGCAATTTTCTCCTTGACGTTATGGGGATCTCAGAAAGACGCAATGATCTTATCCGAACCTTCTCCGGAGGAATGAAAAGACGCCTTGAAATTGCGCGGGGTCTTCTTCATTCACCCCGACTTCTCATCCTCGATGAACCGACGTTGGGACTCGACCCTCATTCCCGACGGTCTGTCTGGGAATACATACACCGTGTACGAAGAGACGTTGGGATGACAGTTTTTCTGACCACACATTATCTTGAAGAGGCAGACTCATCTGACCGGGTCGCAATCATGAGCTCTGGAAAAATCGTGGCGCAAGGGACCCCTGACCGCCTGAAAAAAGACCTCTCATCCGAAATGCTCTCTGTGGAAACAGCAAATCCTGATGTCCTCAATGCTTATCTGATTGCCCATTACCCCTCTTTGCAGAACCAAATTAGAAGAGAAGGCGATGGGATCCTCCTTTTTCCCCTTCCCCCGGGAATCGACCTCTCTCCTTGGGACCTTCTTCGTTCAATTCCTTTGCCGATTCGTGAGGCCTCGGTCAGACGCCCCAACCTTGATGATGTTTTCATTTACCATACGGGAAGTGGTTTGAAAAATGAAAATGCCGACAAAAGAGGGGAACGATGATGATGGAAAAAGATGTCTCCTTTAAGGCAACATTGGGGGGAGCCCCGCCCATATTGGCCTCACCACTCAAGCGAGACCTGATGGGGATTTATACCCTGTGGCAACGGGATGTGATTCGCCTCTGGCGGGACAGGATTCGCCTTGTCGGTTCCTTCATTCAACCCCTTCTATTTCTCTTCATTCTCGGAAGCGGACTGTCCCCGCGAATGGGGGCAATGGGAATCATGCGTTCGGGGGGCCCCCTGGGCTATCAGGGATTCCTTTTTCCCGGAATTGTGGCGATGAGCGTTCTGTTCACCGCCTCCTTTGCAGGGGTGGCCATTGTCTGGGATCGGGAGGTTGGATTTTTGAAGGAGGTCTTGGTGGCCCCCCTTTCCCGGACTGCCGTAGTCCTTGGAAAGATTTTCGGTGGGGCGACAAACTCTGTTGTACAGGGAAGCCTGATTTTACTTCTCTTTCCACTCTTCCACCTCCACATCTCCCCTGAAAGATTGATCCTGGCATTTCTTGTCATGATTCTCATCGGACTGACCCAAACCTCGGTGGGGGTTCTTCTGGGAGTGAGAATGACCTCAAGTCAGGGGTTTATGGTATTGATGAATTTTGTCATACTCCCGCTCTTTTTCCTTTCGGGGGCACTCTATCCCCTCGACCGTCTTCCAGGGTGGCTCTCTGTCGCCTCCCGCGTCGATCCTCTGTCATACGGCGTTGACCTGCTCCGATGGGACTTGGTGGGGGTCCATTATCACTCCCTATGGACAGATCTCAGCAGTCTTTTCGTTTTTATGGGGATCATGGGGGTTCTTTCGGTTGTTCTGTTTAACGAAACAGACTAATCTGGGACTAGTTTTTGTTTATGGAGGTAAAAATGGCTACAGAGGCGTCTTTCGATGTGGTGTCAAAGGTTGATCTTCAGGAGGCAAAAAATGCCGTTGATCAGGCCCTGAAAGAAATTGGGACGCGATTTGATCTCAAGGACAGTGGCTCCCGGATCGAGTGGGAAAAAGAGGAGCTTGTCGTATCGGCCAAAGACGCTCACAAATTAACGGCTGTGATCGATATCCTCGAATCCAAGATGATCCGTCGGGGAATTCCCCTGAAGAACCTTGATAAGAAAAAAATTGAGGAGGCTCTTGGAGGGACCGTGAGGCAAAGGATTGCGATCAAGCAGGGACTTACAGCGGAAATTGCAAAAAAAGTGGCCCAGGAAATCAAAGGGTCGAAGCTAAAGGTTCAGGCACAGATTCAAGGAGACAGCGTCCGGGTCAATGGTAAATCCCGAGACGATCTTCAGGCAGTGATTGCTCGTCTGAAAAACGTCGACTTTGGTATCGACCTTCAGTTCACGAATTACCGGTAGACGAATAAAAAGGAAGGGGAGATAGGTGGTGCGTGCCAAGACATTGAGAAACTTTTTCGGCCCCATTTTTGCCGGGACGGCTCTCCTCGCGATGGGAGGATGTATCACAGTCAATCTTTTCCCCCAGGACCGGGGCCTGGAGGAAAAAAAATTACGCCCTCAAGAGGGAGCCACAGAAAAGGTTGTTTTTCTTCCGATTCGTGGCTTCATCGGAGATCAGGAAAAAAAGGGAGGAACGCCTTTACTCGGTGGAAAAACTGATCAGGTGCGCCTATTGGATCGGGAGCTTGAAAAGGCGCGACGGGATCCCCATGTCAGAGCCATCATTCTGGATATTGACAGCCCTGGCGGATCAGTCACTGCTTCAGACCGCCTCTACCACAAGATCCTTCTCTTTCGACAGCGGACGAAGATCCCAGTCATCGCTTTTTTTGGAGATTTGGGAGCGTCGGGAGCCTATTACACGGCGATGGGAACGGATGAAGTCTGGGCTCGGCCGACAAGTGTCGTCGGGAGTATCGGGGTCATGATTGCCAACGTCGGGGTGGAAGGCCTGATGAAAAAAGTTGGGGTGACAGACCGAACTGTCGCCTCGGGGCCTGAAAAGGAAATGGGGTCGCCATTTCGGGAGATGACCCCAGAGGATCGAAGGATATTTGAAGGCCTTGTGGCAGACTTTTACGCAACCTTTCTTAAAGTTGTGGAGCGGGGTCGGCGAATGGACGCCAACCATCTTGGCCCGTTGGCGGATGGGCGTGTCTTTACGGCTCGGCAGGCGTTGGCAGATGGGTTGATTGACCGGGTGGGATATCGATCGGATCTGGTGAGTCATCTCAAGAAAAAGTTGGGTGTGAACAAACTGATGCTGGTGACTTATCGAGAGTCTGACGAAGGGTCGCCCTCTCTTCTTGGAATGGAGGCCGGAGGGTTTGGTTCCGTTTCAGCTCAGGCCCTCGCGGGTCTTATCCGTTCGCTCGGACCGACTCCCCTCTACTTCTGGTCTCCCGGCGGCCTGACCATGAAATAAGGAGCCTCCTGGAGAAGGTGGTGAGTGGGGCCCGGGTAGTGACGGCAGAAACTCTGTCGTTTGGGATTCCTGAGAAAATCCTGAAAGCTATCATCGAGGGCCGGGTCGGGGAAGTGACCGATACGGCAGGCGGCTCCGAGTGATTCCCAGGTGGTGTGGCTAAAGATTCCCAGAGCCGCCTTGACATGATTCTGGGCCCACCAGACGACAGGAAATTCCTCGCCGGGGGAGGGTAGCCCTGCGGGTTGAGCCGCGTGGGGTTCGCCGACGAGAAGGATGATGGAGGCGCAAAGCAACAAAAGAATGCGGGAGAGGCATGACCGCGGAATTGTTTTCACGACGGGGTCCTTTGGCTAAATCGTGGAGAGACGACAACCATGAGAAGGTCATTGACGTTTGTTCCCGAAGGCCCTGTCCGTATCTCTAACCCATTTTCCTCGAGAAAACGCCCGGAGTCATGATGACGGAGAGCCAACTGGCCCTCGATCCTCCGTTGGGGGGATGAAAAGAAAGAGGTAGGGACGAGGGCCCCTGCCAGTCCGGAGTTTCCGTCAAAGCCATCGGATGCGAGAGAGAGAACGAGGGCGGGAAGAGGGAAAAGGGAGTTGGCCAGGGACAACCCCAGCTCTAGAGTTCTCCCGCCTTTTCCTGTGGGGCCTCCTGTCAGGGACACGGTGGTTTCCCCTGATGCGGCCCAGATGCCCCCCGTCGGGTCCTTTGGAGATGACCTCGCCTTCCAGGCAATGAGAGAGGCAAGGATGCGTCCCGCCTCCCGAGACTCCCCGCATAGCTCATCGGTGAGGAGGTGAAGGGGAAGGGCCGAGATCTCCGGGATCCTCATAAAATGCGAGTTCATCGACCGGATCAGGCTTGTTGACGATCCGATGACCCGGAGCGGAGAGTCCGAGAGCGGGTCGGTGAGGAAAGGATCCTGCGATCGACCGAGAAGAATGTTTCGTACTGAAGAGGGGATCTTTTCAAGGGGAAGAAAAAGTCCCAATTCTTCAAGCAGTCGGGGGCCATCCCGATGAACCGGGGTCATGGGAGCAGAGCCAACAAGTGAGACCCCTGCCCCTGGGATATCGGACAGGACGAAGGTCACATGGGGGCGGGGGGAGAGCATCCGGGCGAGACCTCCCCCCTTAAATTGAGAGAGATGAATCCGCAGGGAATTGAGGGTCTCGATGGGAGCACCGGCCTCCATAAGCTGTCGGGAGACGAGGGTCTTCTCTTCGAGAGTCACCGGGGGAATCGGGGAGGCAATGAGGCTGGAACTTCCCCCGGAGAGGGCAATCACCACCGGGGACGAGGGAGGAATCCCATGGATGAAGTGCTGGATTCTGTCGAAGGCCTCAAGGCTTCTCCTGTCAGGCAGGGGATGCGCCCCTTCAAAAAAAGGAAAGTCGAGGGAGGGTCTCGGGTAGCCTTCTGGCAGGATTGACAGGGTCTGGGCTGAAGAGAGGGGGAAAATCTCTGCCAGTGCCTCTGTGAGGGGCCCTGCAGCCTTTCCCATCGAAAGAATTCCTCCGGGAAGGAAGGATTCGGGAAGAGGATGATCCTTCAGGTGACGGCGGAGAAGAATGCCCGGAGCAATGTCGGCCATGAACTCCGGAATTTTCTCGATGATCCTTCTTCTAAGACGGTCCTCTTCCACTATTCGGATCTCTGTTTCGGGAGCAAGGGCGGAGGAGAGCTTTCGGGGGAAGGCGGCGCGAGGTATTTATCCCGACACGTCTGGGAGCAAAAGTAGACGGGCTCTCCCGACGGGCTCTTGGCCACCAGCGCCCGGTCCCTGTCAACATAGAGGCCACAAACCGGATCGTGGACAAGAGGCGTTGGCGAAATCTCCCGGGATTGTGAGGGCCCTTTGCCGAGGAAGGCCCGCACCGTTCGGCCCACAAGTACAAGGATGAATGCGATGAGAAGGAGGCGGATCAGCATGTGTGCCTGCAGGGATAAGGATTAGGAGATGATCACATTTTGTGAGTTCATGAGACAGGCGGCCGCCGGTCCTGACGGAGGGTATTACACCCGCCATGCCGGGATCGGGCGCGAGGGAGGGGATTTCCTCACTGCCCCCGAGACAAGTCCTGCCTTTCCGACTCTTCTGGCACTCCAGATCGGAGAGTTGGATCGGGCACTTGGTTCTCCCGATCCATTCTATCTGATCGAGGCGGGACCGGGCAACGGAACCTTGATGTCAGATTTGCTGTCGATTTTCCGAAGGGCAGATCCGGCTTTTTTCGAGCGGGTCTCCCCCATTCTTTGCGAATTGCCGGGAGTTCTCGAGGCACGCCAGCGGGAGAGGCTTCGGGAGTTCGAGCTCCGACACCCTCCTCGCTGGATTGCCCTTCCGGAAAACTTGGCATGCACCTCCGGGGAGGCCCCGTCAGGTTGGCCCGGGCCGGGCCCAGGGCTTGTCATGGGCAACGAATTTCTTGATGCCCTTCCCGTCCATCGTCTCAGGGTCAAGGGAGGGCGGTGGGAAGAGTGCTATGTCCGGGGGGGGGTGGCGGGAGTGTGGGAGGAGGTCTGGGGAGACCTGTCGGATGGGGAGCTCTCGAGCATCCTTCTTGAAGGATTCGGCTCAGACCTGTCGCGGCGGGAAGGCCAGGAAGCCGAGGTTTGCCAGGATCTTCCCCGAGTGCTCTCTCTGCTGGATCGGTGCCTGTCCGCTGGGTTCATGCTCTGGGTCGACTACGGGGATATCGGCTCCGAAATTCGTTCTGAACGTCGGCGAGGGGGAACTCTTCGGGCCTACCGGGGACATCAGGTCTCCGACCGCCTCACAGACTCTCCCGGACATACCGATCTCACGGCCTTTGTCGATTTTTCTCAGGTGGCCAGGGCTCTGGCAGGGCGCGGATACCGTCTTGAGGGATATACGGACCAGATGTCCTGGTTGATGGGACTTGGCTTCGAAGAGTGGATCCAGGCCAATGCCGATCGCCTGTCTGACGCGGCCATCCAGGAGGCAGCAACACTTGTCCACCCCCTGCGGATGGGGAGAATATTCAAGGTCCTCTTGATGTCAAAAGGGATGGCGCCCATGGCTCCCCTTGGTGGCTTTCGCTTCGGGGGACTTCGTTCTCCCTTGTGACATCCCAGGAGTCATGGTCATTTCTGATTTTTGACGATATAGTCGGTCACCGCCTGGGCTTCGCTGGCGGTCAGGAACACCCGTCCGGTCTGCTGCATGTATCGGTTCATCTTGAGCACGAGAATCCGCCAGTCCTCCGGACTTCGGTGTGTCAACGCCGGAAGGGCATGGCACTGGACGCACCGGCTTCGGAAGAGAGATTCCGCGGCCAGGGGAGTACCGGTTGGCTCCGGGTTCGTCATCGGTGCCATGGGAGGGGAGTGGCGCTCGGGAGAGGGAAGGGCAAGGAGAAGGACGGCAAAAAGAACGGCGGCCCCGGCCGTTATGGCCAGGGCCTTGCCGTTTGAAAGAGGGGTGCTGCGGCTCAATGCGTGGCTCCTGTTTTGGTCTTAATGGTCGGAAGGAGATCCTTCCTGATGCTTTTGGCAAAGAGGTCCCCCATCAGTGCGGGGAGTTTCTCCGGATCGAAGGAGACGGAAGGCTTGGGCGAGAAGTGGCGCTCGATCTTGCGGGTGATTGTCCGGGTGGTTCTCCCTTCGTGAAGAACCAATGTTGCCGTATAGGCGATCCGGACAGTCTGTTTCGCCTCGACAAGGCTTTGGCGGACACGATCCTCAAATGTGCCGATGGAGAGGGAAAGCGTCGTGGCATTCCCGGGAATAGCCCCCTGGGCCAGTGTCGGAGCGAATCCGGCTCCGGAAAGGGTTCGAACGAGAATCGCGTCGAGAGCGGGACCGACGGGATTCTGGGGAACGAGTTGGGAATAGGTTCCGTCCTGGTGGAAGAGGGTTCCGACATCGGCCATCTCCGAAGGGGTCTGGGTCGGGATGACGACGATCGGGATCGTTCCGGCCACATGATCGGATGCGGCCCCTTCGGCGGTCGGAGCAGAGACGACCACCGGAGGCGCCGGTCCGTAGGAGGCACATCCCGGGAAAAGGAAGAGACCTGCGACTGCGGCAAGGGAGAGTATCCCGGCGGGGATTGTCGTGTGAAGCCTTTTTCTCAGGGAATGCCCATGAAGAGGCATGGATGGCATTGGTTTCATAACGCAACTCCTTTCTGGGTGGGAAGGTCCCATTCTTCCTTGGAGGATTCCTGGACTGATCCTATGGAAGAACCGTCAGGACCTTGGTTTGGGTCAGGGATGTCTTTCCGGGAGGATTCTTCCAGACAACTGCCACGGTATGAATTCCTGCCGCCTGGGCCGGGAGTGTGACCCAGATGGCGTCGGCTTCCGAGAGATCCGAAAGGGCCACCGGAGTTTTGTCGACATCGGCTTCAAGACGGTAGAATTCGCCCGGGGGGGGCGGATGCGAAAAATGAACGCGTATCTTGATGGCCTTTCCCTGGTGCGGATTGTCGGGGAAAACCACCGTCATGAGCGGATTCTCTTTGGCAAAGGCCGGAGGGAGTGAGGTTGTTCCCCACAGGAGGCCGCATAGAAAGCCCCATAGAAGGAAGGATCGCCCCAATCCTTCGAGCGTTCTGTGGACCCTCCGGCTTCGGAGAAAATCGCGGGAAGACGATATCCCCGGCTTGGGACCCCTGGCTTCTTCATCCTCTTTTTTTCTATCCATCCAAGCCCCTCATCTGATACAATGGCCCCATGATCATCAACCATCGTTCTCCCCTCTTTTTAAAATACATCATCCTCGAACGTATTGCGAAGGGGGCCGTCGCCTTTCTCATCGGTCTCGGGGGGCTTTCCTTGGGCCCGGTTCGCCTCAATCACCTCCTTTACCATTGGGCGCAAAACTTTAATATTGATACGGACAATGCCTTTACCGGACAGATTTTCCGGAAGACCGGCCTTGTGGGGCCGAACATGCTGATGATCATTTCCGTTGGGGGAATCGTCTACGGGTTGGTCAACTTTACTGTGGCCTGGGGGCTCCACCGTCGTTTCCGCTGGGCAGAGTACATGACCATCATCGAGATCTCGGCCTTGATTCCCCTCGAGGTATACGCCATGCACTCCCACTTTTCTCCATGGAGGCTGGGAGCCTTTATCCTCAATGTGATCATCGTGATCTACCTTCTCCGCAACAGACAGCTGTTCCATGGGATTCACGAGGCGGTCGACGAGGGAGATCCTGCCTGATCTTCCCTCCGTGAGACAAAGAGGAAGTTCATGGCCGTCTTTCTTCCCGTTCTGCTTTTTCTTTCCAATCTGCTCAACTACCTGGACCGTCAGCTTTTCACGGCACTGTTCCCGGTGCTGGCTCCGGCCTATCACCTCTCTGATACGAAAATGGGCCTCCTCGGCTCTTCCTTTACCCTGTCCTATTTGCTGGCGGCTCCTGTGGTCGGGGTCCTCCTCGATCGCGTCTCTCCCCGAATTCTTCTGTCCGCCGGCGTTCTCGTTTTCTCTCTTGGCATGGCCATTGCCAGCACGGCTTCCGGGACGGTCGGGCTTTTTTCGGGCCGGATTCTGACGGGAGTGGGAGAGGCGTCTCTCATTGTTGTGGGACCCCGGATCCTGTGGGGGCGAAAGGGAGGAGGGGTAAGGCTGGGCCTTTTTTTCCTGGCATTGCCCCTCGGTGTCGCCACGGGATTCCTGCTGGCCTCCCGGGCCCTTTCCGATTTTCACCGGATCCTGTTTCTCCCGGTTCTCCCGGGAATTCTCCTGGGTGGGATGTTCCTTCTTCCCTTTGTTAAGGGGGGGCAGACCCCAGAAAAGGTTGACGATTGTTCGCCCCCCTCCCTCCCGGTGATCTCCCGGTTCTCGCTGCTTTTTCTCGATGCGCGTTTGCGGACCTTGGTTTTTCTGCAGAGCGTGACCTTTTTTGTCATGGGAGGGATGGCCGTCTGGCTTTCCGTGTACCTGACACGCGTTCGACATCTGTCGATCAGGGAGGCCGGACAGACGAGTGCCGTTGCCCTGGTGATCGGCGGGGTTGTTGGAATCCTCCTGTCAGGATATTTTTGCGACAAGATTAAGGAGGGAGACCCGGCCGGAATGTTTTTTCTCCTGTCGCGGACACAATTCCTGGCACTGGCAGGAATCTGTCTGGTGCTTGTGGCGGATCGTCGTTCGCTCCTTTTGGTTGGGATGGTTCTCTCAAGTGGTGCTCTTTTCGGCTTGAATGTCAGTCTGGTGGCCGCATTCATGAGGGTGAGCGCTCCCTCGCTTTGGGGGTGTGTTCTGGGCGGAGGGCTCTTCCTCTCGCATCTTGGGGGGGATCTTCCGGCAGGAACCCTGATTGGGATCATCTCCACCCATCTGGGACTCAAGGCCGGAGTTGAGATTCTTCTTCCCGGTCCCCTGCTGGCAGGTCTTCTTGTTGTCGGCTGGCGGGGAATGAGGGAAAGGGCCCAGATTGGGCCTTCCGGACCGCCATTCTTTTCGGGATGAGTCTCCATGCTATACTTTCTAAAAAGAACGATGGCTGTCCCTTCGGATCGAATGCGAAGGGCTGAAGATGAAACTGTGTCCTGTAGGAGAGGCGCGTGAATAAAACGGTGGCAGATATCATGACGAAAAAGGTAATCACGGTCTCCCCGGAGGATTCCCTCAGAAAGCTTGCCGAGGTGCTGACGGCTGAGAAGATTTCCGGAGCTCCTGTCGTTGACTCCACGGGGCGTTATCTCGGGGTCGTGGGGGAGCATGACCTGATCCGCCATGAAAAGCCCCTTCACATTCCGACGGTGCTGACACTTTTTGATTCGTGGATTCCTCTCGAGCTTCCCTCGACCCTGAAAAAAGAAATCTCTCGCATTGGCGCGACATCGGTGCGGGATATCCTGAACAAGACAGCGCCGACTCTTGCGCTGCAGGATCCTTTACGCAAGGCGGTCGAGCTTTTCGACCGGGAGGATGTGGACATCCTTCCCGTTGTCGATAAGGGGACGCTGGTCGGTGTCGTGGGGCGGGAGGACCTGGTCCGTCTCCTGTTGACGGGTGATGACGTCGTCGACTGATCCTTTCTCAGTGGAGTCCGAGGAGTTTTTTGTTCCTTCCGGGATCGGACTGGGAGCGGTGGGAGAGCTTTTGGGTCATGCGGCCCTCCCGGGTCTCCTCTTTCTTCTGACGGGACCCATGGGATCAGGAAAGACCTCCCTGGCTGCCGGTGTTGCCCGAGGAATGGGCATCACCTCCCGGATCGCCTCTCCGACCTTTCTCTACCTGCAGTCCTATGCGTCTTCCGGAGGCCCCTCCTCCTTGGCCCTTCTGCACGCTGACTGGGACCGGGTCGCTCCCGGATCGGAGGATCTTGAAGAGACTCTGGTCGCTGGAGCGGAAGACCGGGTGACCCTCGTCGAATGGGGAGAAAAGCTTCCAGACTCCCTTGTGGCAAGTTTTTCTCTGAGGGTCCGTCTTTTGTTGTCAATCCCGGAGGACCGGGAGGGCCGTCTGCTTAAGATGTTCTGGGATCCTGCCACAGACAGGCCCGAGGATCTCCGGCTGATGAGGAGAACCGTGCGGACCCTGCTGGATGACAGGCTTCCTTCTCTTCGTCGAAAAACCAAGAACTGAACATAGATCCCCTCTCAGGGAGGAGATGCCGATGAATCACCTCTTTGCCCCTTGGCGAATGCGCTATATCAAGGGAGAATCGCGTACCGCCGATGATGGGAGCTGTCTTCTGTGTGAGATTCCCCGGGATGGTGTGAGTCGTGACCGTCTGGTCCTCTATCGGGGCAACCTTTGCTATGTGGTGATGAATGCCTTTCCTTACACGAGCGGACATCTTATGGTCGTTCCCCTCGACCATGGAGCCAAGATGGGGGATTTTCCTCTCCCGGTCCTTTCCGAAATGACCTCCCTCCTGCGGGAGTGCGAGAGAATCATCGGGGAGATCTACCGGCCGGGGGGATTCAACATGGGAATCAATGTGGGAAGTGCCGCGGGAGCCGGAATTGCCGGCCATCTTCACGCCCATATTCTTCCCCGCTGGGACGGGGACACGAATTTTCTGACGACTGTCGCAGAGGCCCGGGTTGTTCCGGAGGACCTTCGCGAAAGCTACGACCGCCTCCGGCCCTCCTTTACCCGTCTTTCGCCCGTTTCCACCCCCTGAAAAAGAACGGGGGGTGGGGCTTCAGGGATGAGAGGGATCTCCTTCCGGAAGACTTGATTGGCGCAAGGTGCCGGCGTAGGATGAAGAGGTGTCTTCTTCTTCAGTTGCAGGGAGGTTTGAAATGAGACGATTTCGGTATTTGATTGTTCTGCCGGCTGTTCTTGTGGGCTTGACGATTTCTTTGGCGATGAAGCCAGGCACCGCCAGTGCTTGGGTCGTTGATGAGAAGACGAATTATCCTGTGGCCCAAGTCCATGCCCAGCTCGCGACTTTGTATAACCAGTACAAGACGCTTGCGACGGAGATGGATTCGATGCTGGCAGATCCGAAGGTCTCCCCCGCCCGGTATGAGGCATGGAAGAAGGACTGGACGAAGCGAATGTTTGCGGCGGAGGCCAATCTTCGCACCTTTTATCCCTACTTCATGCCCATCAATCAGCATCCCTGGACCCGGGAAGCCGCTGTCTTTACCAATCTTCAGGGCGTCAGGGAGTGGCTCTGGACGGTGGAGCAGGACAAGGAGAGCCTGGTCCTGGGCAAGCCCAATTTCGATATCGACAATGGGGCGATCTATCCCCGCAATATTGATATGTATCGGGGGTTTCTGCAAAAAGCCGGCGGGATCTTGACCGGAGGTCCCTTTTACGGTAATTTCTTCAAGGACACTCAGGCGACCATTCTGGCAAATTATTGCGTTTATCCCGAGGTTCATGGGGACGGTTCCACCCATATGACAAAGCTCGTCAAGCCCTCCTTTCACAAGATGGGCCTCGTCAATGGTCTGAAGGAGCGCCAGGAGGCCAAGAATACACAGGCCGCTCCCGCTTCCGTGGCCCGTTAACCTCCGAAGCTTCCTTCACTCTCCCGTCCTGATGCGGGGGTGATTATCGGGAACATGCCTTGTCATCGACTCCTTTAAGTCTGGGACTGCGAGCCCGGAAAGGGGATCTTACCATGTCATGCCTCAGCCGGATGCCTGATCGGCATCAGCGGTGCGTTTTTTTCCTGAAATCTC
>JAKAAM010000063.1 GCA_021802325.1 Nitrospirota bacterium | reverse complement strand
GCCCACTCCGGCTCGTCGTCCTGCTCGTCCCATAATTCTGACACCCGGACAAGCTCAAAAGAGCCGTCATCCGAGATCCCCAGAAAGACCTTAAGATCCTTGATCTTCCGTTCCTTACAGTGTTTATGCAGACATTTGTACGCCGGCTCTTTGAATCCTCCATGGTTGGGAAGGTAATAAATCGCTTCCGGGTCGCCGTTCGTGTGCTCCGAAGTCCACGGACAGTTCATCCGGTACATTCCCTTTTCCCGCCCCGGGCCGATCAGCAATCCCCGTTCGGCAAGGGCTTTCAGAATAATGTCATCCCCGGTATCGACGTTGGGACGGGATTTCGGTTCGGAAACGGGGGGAAAGGCCGCGAGAATCTGTGCCGGGGCGTAGCGGGGCTCTTCGCTCCAGTTCCGGCGAATCCGGCTCAGGAAGGGCTCTTTTTTCTGGTGAAAGAACCCGGGAACCCGCATGACCCTTGGCAGGTCACAGACGCTTGTATCTCCTCCATATCGGCTGGCAAGGGCCTTTTGAATGCCCTCGAATCGATCCAAAGGGAATCCGGACTCCTGGAGCCAGTACACATGATATCGTTCAAGGCTGGACTCGATAATAAGGTGGGGTTCAATCGGCCATTCTTCGGGGAGAGGAGCCCCGTCCAAATCCAGGAATACGGCTCTAATCGCCGTGATATTCTCAGCTTTCCGGCCTCTTCCATCCGTCCGGTTGATCGTTACGAAGACCCCCGCGCCTAGACGGTTCAGCCGGGCGAGTTCGTCCCGATGCTCTGCAAAGGGTCCGTGTAATGTTCGGACAAGATCCGGATCTTTGACGCGATCCCCGAGCGCCTGGAATGTGAATTGCCCCGCCGGATCAAGCCCTTGCAGGAATTGTTCCGCTATGTCAAAATCAATCTGCTGGTATTCTGGCGGTCTGATGGGGCCGCTTTTTTTGTTCCCATCTTTCGCTCCCTTCGGCATTATCCCTCCAAACGACGCAGTTAATAGTTAAATACCGATCGCCTCGTGCCGCCCCTTTTCAATCAGCCGTTCCACCACGGATTCCTCGATCCGGATTGCCTTTTTCCCTACTCGGACATAAGCAAGTTCACCACGGTAAAGCCATCCCCGAATCGTCCGGGGCGACACTCCAAGCCGCTTTGCGGTTTCATCGATGTTCAACAAATTTTTCATCCAACCCTCAATTAAACTGTTAACTTATTTATTATTACATTATTGACGCGTCCACACCTTCATGCTATCTTTAATTCTCGAGGAATATCAAGGGATTTGTCACACAAAATGAACCCTATAATAAACTGGTTACATGACGACGATTGAAGAACTCTTGAATGAAATCGAATTTCTTTTGAGGAGTGGAGGGCGGGAGAACCGACTCGCCGTCTGGTGGAGCCGGACTGCCGCAAAAATTATTCAGCACTACGCCCAAATCCTCCGAGCGATCCACTCAGGGGGAGAAAAGGCCGTGCTTAGTTATCTGAAGGGACATTCTCCAGTCCTTCTGACGGGGGAGATATTGGAGAGTTCCGTTGACGAGTGGACAAACTATATTTCGATGATTCTTAAGAAAAAAAAGGCAGATGATGAACTTGATAAGAAAATCGCTCTCATTCTTTTGTCTTCGACGCGAGGGATAACCTTGCTATTAGAAAGAGAGTTTCAGAATTTTTGGGATGTTTTTAAGCAAATCCCCTCTCCTGAGATTCAGGTGTTGCAGAATGAATTGAGGGAAAAACTAAGCTCAATTCAAATTTGCCCAGGGCCTCGTTGTGGAAAGATGTTTGTTTCTAAAGGAAAGCGAATTTTTTGCTCCGAAGCCTGCCGGAAACGGGCACATGATGTCCCGTCTTCCAAGAGGTCGGACCAGACCCCGCGGATGTATTTCTACCGAAAGATCAAGGCAGGACTCTCCCGAGAGAAGGCATGGGAGGCAACGCGGGAGAGACACGGGAAGTCCCTGGAACACTTGGGGCTCTCGGGTTCAAAACCGCCCACGTCATGGGCAAAAAAGGGAGGGTGACATGGCGCGTAAAGGAGGAAAGGATCGAGGGATTCGGGAGATTCCCCCTGGGTCGGGGGTCTGGTGGGTGGATTTGCGACATGAAGGGAAGAGGATTCGCCGGAAGGTAGGGCCGAAGACGGCGGCCAAGGCTGTTTATGAGCGACTTAAGACCGAAGCGCGGGAGGGTCGCCTTGTCCCGCGGGAAAAGAAACGGATCTTCCCAACCGTCCGGGAGGTGGTGACAGAGAGGGCCAGCCGGTTCTCGGGCCGTCAGGGGGTGAACGAGAAGAGATACGCTTCCTGGTGGATCGAGAAGATCGGAGAGAAGCGGACCAACGACTTAACCCCTTCTGATCTCCGAAAGATCCTGAACGAGGCCCGAGACTCCCGTGACCTCAGCCCACAGACCATCAACCATTTCTTCGGCCATCTCCGGGCCGCGCTCAACGAGGCCCTGCGGGACGGGAAGATCGACCACTCCCCGATGCAGGGATTCTCTCTCCTGCCCACTCCCCGTGGCCGTCTTCGGTTCCTGACGGAGGGAGAAGAATTACGGCTCCGGGAGGTCATGACACCCGCCGACTTCCGCCTTGTCCGGTTTGCGATATTGACGGGACTCCGACGGGAAGAGCAATTTTCCCTCACCTGGTCCGATATCGACCTACAAAACCGCGTCCTGACCATCCCGCGATCCAAGCATGGAGGAACCCGTCACGTCCCGCTTTCGGACGAGGCCGTCGAAATATTGAAGGCGATCCGGACAGAGACGCGGGTCGTGAGCGCCTGGTGCTTTCCGTCCCAGAATCCGGCAACGCATATCGACCCGCAGAATTTCTACCGGAGAGTGTATCTACCCGCAGTGGGGAAGGCCGGGATCAAGGATATGACCTGGCACACGCTCCGGCATACCTGTGCCAGCCGTCTCGTCATGGCCGGGGTGGACATCCGGACGGTACAAGAGGTTCTTGGGCACAAGACGCTCGCCATGACCACGCGATATAGCCATCTCTCCGGGGATCACCTGACCCAGGCGGTCAATCGAATCTCGAAGGGAAAAACTCAGAACGGAACGGACACTAAAACGGACAAGCGGGAAAGTGGTGCTCGGGAAGGGATCGCCTAAGTTCTTGTGGATATTGGAGCGGGATATGGGATTCGAACCCACGACCTTCAGCTTGGGAAGCTGACACTCTACCGCTGAGTTAATCCCGCCCTCTTTGGTTTGGCATGTCGATCATTTTTTACCACACCGTCACGAAAAACTCAAGCGCTCCGCCGCCTCTTTCCCCTTTCTCGTCCAGATCCAGCAATCACCCTCCCCCCACAAACCCGATCACCTCGACGGTGTCTCCCGGCGACAGGACCGCTCCGGCCCAGTCCTTCCGGGAGACGATGGAGAGGTTCACCTCGCAGACAACCGGCTTCTCGAGAAATCCCATCTCCCGGACAAGACCCTCAAGGGTCAGCCCCTCCCCCACAGTCCGTCGTTCCCCATTGACCACGATCTCCATATGTCCCGATCCCCCTTCGACTCAATGTTCATTTTTGCCTTCTTGTATTATAATACCGGAAGGTGCCCAAAACTCAGAGACCGTCGGCCATCGCGTTTGAGTTTCGAGCGATCGTTCATGCAGGGGGATGGATTCCGGCGGCGTTCGGGGATGATTCCCCGGAATCCTTACCCCAGGCATACCCCCGAATATAACAGGACCGTCTCCGGACGGCAGGAACCAGGATGCTCGACACACGGATTCAGCGGACATTTCTTCTCGGGCAGATCGCCCTCGTTTCGGCGGCCTCCTACATGGCCGCCGATGCGGTGAACGAGACCATTCGCGACCGGATTGCCGGCTCCTACTCCCTGCCGGAGATCCATGCGCTGATGGTCAGCCCCCGGGAGAATCTTCCCACGGCCATGGATCTGGCCTCCATCGCCCGGGGCAATGTCTTCGACCCGGCGCACCGGGGAGCCGAGGCCGTGCTACCCGGAGACATGGACCTGGGGGACGCTCCTTCCTCCCAAAGCCGCGAACCGGTGGTGGCGGTGGGAAGCTGGCAGAACCAGAAGAACCTTCCCGTCCTCTCCCCGAACAGCCTGAAGCTTCGCCTTGTGGGAACCCTCATGGGATCGGGGACGCTCTCGGGGGCGG
>JAKAAM010000062.1 GCA_021802325.1 Nitrospirota bacterium | reverse complement strand
GGCGTATTCCATCGGTGAGATGCGCCCCGTAATCAAGGCTGATCGCCGCAGGATAGGTGGCCCGGATGTAAAGGTTGTTCTCTTCGAGCTTCGGTAAAAATTCCGTCCCCAGACGAGGAAGGACAAAGCCCAGTGTGGCGACAAGAAAAAGGAGGGCAGCCGAGAGTATGGTTCGGGGTCTGGACAGGACCGACAAAAGAAGACGATCATACACCTCCTTGACCACCCGCATGAGGCGGGTGTCAGGGTGGGCCCCCACCTTTGAGAGAAAGGTCGAGGAAAGGGCGGGAGAAAGCGTCATTGAAAGGATGACTGCGGCCAGGAGACCTCCGCCCATCGTATAGGCCATGGGGAAGAAGATCTTCCCCTCGATCCCGCTCATAAAAAGAAGGGGAACATAGGCAGAGAAAACGATAAGCGTCGAAAAGACTGTGGCAGACTGAACCTCTGTGACTGCATGAAAAACTGCCGCAAAGGTACTGACACGCCGTTCTCCTGGAGGATCGGAGGTCAGGTGACGATAGATGTTTTCCACCACAATGACAGAAGCATCGACGAGAATCCCAAAGTCGATGGCTCCAAGAGAGAGGAGATTTGCAGAGACCCCATTGGCCTTCATGATCGAGAAGGCTGTCAGGAGGGCCACGGGAATCGTCACGGCCACGATAAGAGCCGACCGGAAGTTGCCCAGAAAAAGATAGAGGGTCAGAAGAACCAGGCCGATTCCCAGAGAGAGATTTTCCAGAACAGTGTGAAGAGTCCAATGCATGAGCTGGGTACGGTCGTAGAAGGGAAGAATACGAACCCCAGGAGGCAGGTCATGGGCCCTGATTTCCTCTACCTTCTTGTGGATCCGCGCCATCACATGACGAGTATTCGCCCCGCGCAACAGAAGGACGACCCCTTCCACCGTGTCATTTTCATAGTTTCGTCCCACCCTGCCGAGACGGGGCTGGGGACCAATCTGGACCGAAGCAATGTCCCGCAGGAGGATCGGAGTTCCCTTGACCTCTCCCACCATGATGTGCTCGATATCCTGGCGGTTCTTGAGCAGACCCAGCCCCCGGACAACTGCCGCCGTCTCTCCGAAGTTCATGACATAGGCCCCAACATTATTATTGGCAGCAGCCACGGCAGAAAGAACTTGGGAAAGAGGGATATTGAAGTCTCTAAGACGGGCCAGATCCACAAGTATCTGGTATTGCCTGATCCATCCGCCCATCCCCGACTCGTCCGCAACTCCGGGAATCTCCTTGAACCGCCGCTCCAGGACCCAGTCATCAAGGGTCTTGAGCTCATCGAGGGGCGCTCCGGTGAGGGTGTAGCGATAAATTTCCCCCGTCGCCGGAGTATTGATATCGAGCACCGGGGTCACCCCACCAGGGAGGTTCGCCTGAGAGATCCGGTTATAAATCCTGTGGCGTGCCTCAAAATCGTCGATCCCGTCCTTGAAAACGGCAATCACCACCGAGAGGCCATACATGGAGATCGACCGCTGGATCTTCATCCCGGGGGTCCCGTTGATGGCGATCTCCACCGGCAGGGTAATTTGGCGTTCGACCTCCTGGGCGCCCCGTCCCGGCCATTGAGTCAAAACACGGACCTCCAGAGGGGAGACATCCGGGTAAGGCTCAATCTGAAGATTGTTGTAGGAGAAGACGCCAATAATGGAGAGGGTGATAGCCGCAAGAAAGACCACCACCCTCTCCCGGAGGGAGAAGGCGACAAGATGTTTCATGGGCGCGGTCCTGCAATCCGGCCCGCAGGCAGCGTGAAGGTTCCGGTTCCCCGGCTGAGACTGTCCTCGCGAATCCCTTCGAGGAGGAGTGCTCCGCGCACGGCAACCCTCTCTCCGGGCAGGAGACCGGACTCTATCCGCACCCATCCGTTTTCATCGGGTCCCGGGATGATCCGACGAAGATAAAAGAGTCCTGGAGAGCTCTCAACAAAGACATGATAGCCGTGCTCATCCCTCAGGACCGCCCTTTCGGGGACGGCCACCACCGGATGGGGCCTGTCGAGATGGATCCGCACGGAGGCGAACATCCCTGGCTTGAGAAGTCTCTCGGGGTTAGGAATTTCCGCCCGGACGTGGAAGGTTCGGGTATTGGGATCGACCATCCCTCCCAAATAAACGATTTTCCCGGGAAAAACCTTGTCGGGATAGGCCACCGATTCGAGAAGAACCTTTTGCCCTCGACGAACAAGGGGGTAGTCCCCCTCATAGATATCCATGTAAACAAGGAGATCCGAGAGATCGGCCACGGTCATAAGCTGGTCTCCGGGGTTCATGAAAAGCCCCGCCCGGAGGCTGGAGTTCAGGATCACCCCTTCTCGTGGCGCATGAAGTGTCAAATATTTTGAAATTCTTCTGGAAGAAGCAATCTTCTCGACATCCGCCTGCGAGGCCCCCAGAAGACGAAGCTTCCTCTCGGCGGCCTTGATGTAAGCCTGACTCTCCTTGGGATCATGGAGAGTCTCCTGGACCTTAAACGCATTAAGGAGCTCGACCTCTGCCGTTGTATAGTCCGGACTGTAAACAAGGGCCAAAGGATCATCCTTCTGAACTTTTTGCCCCTCGAACGCCAGAATCTTCACCTCCCGCCCCCCAACCCGTGCGGAGACCACGGAGACCTTATCCTCGTCGAAGTTGATCGTTCCTGTTCTTCGAAGTTCGGTTTCCATTTGCCGTTTTTCCACAGGAGCCACTGTCACGAAGCCGGACTTCTGCTGAGCCGGGGTCAGGCGTATTTGAAGAAGTCCCGCCGGCATCGGAACGGGATTGCTGGCGCGAGCCAGCGACATGCCCGACAAGATGCCCACGAAAAGAAGAAATGGAAGGAACTTCACGATCGAACGCCAGCCCCGACTTCTATGCGCACACATCTTCACCTCGATTGATCCCCCTTTATTCCCGCATGCACGATTTTAAGAGATGGCCAGATCCAGCGTTCTTGGCTCTATTTATGGGATGTCGAGCCAGCAATCTGACCCAAAGGCGTCCCGACAGCGGCTTCAAGGTTTGAGATCGCCTGGTAATAGGCAACCAGACTCTGATACCGGTTGTACTGGGCCTGCCGATAGGCCTGGACCGCATTGATCAGATAAAGAAAGTCATTTTTCTGGTTTTCGTATCCGGTCAGAGCCAGTTCAAAGGCCAGTCGGGACTGGGGAAGGATCTCGTCGGCATTCATTCGGTACTGACGGTAAGCCAGGACCACCTGGGAATAAAGGTTATCAACAGCAAGCCGAACCTGAGCAGACTGCCAGCGATACTGCCAATCTGCCGCCCGCAACATTTCGGCCTGAGAATTGTATTGAAGATTCTGTTTGATCGGCGCAAAGATCGGTACATTGATCTGAACTCCCACATACCAGCAGTTCAATCCGGAAAATCCGTAACAGGATTCCCCGCCCTCCGACCCCGTCAACTGGTAGTCGGGAAGGAATCCAAGCTTCGCCAGAGTCAGCTGGTGACGATTCAGATCGACAGTAGCGCGGGCCTGAAGAAGGTCCGGCCGGTTTTCGATGGCCCGGGCCTCGAGTTCCGACATGGGAACCGTTAACGGGTCCGGGTCCGGAACCGGTGCGATCCGGGTCTCGCGGTCCATGGAAAACCCCAGAAGGGTATTCAACTGCTTTTTTGCGACCTCAAGCTGATATCGGGCCGAAAGCCTGTCGAGTCGAGCCTGAGAAAGGGCCACTCGGGCATTTACGACATCAAGAATCTGGACGGATCCGACAGAAAGCTTGGCCTTGGTGATCTCCAGCACCCGTCTGAGCCAAGTTTGGAGTTCATCATTTAGCCGAAGGGTCTCCCGGGAAAGAAGCCATTGGTAGCAGGCCATCTCTGTCTGATTTCTGAGCTGCACCCGTTGCACACGATAGGAGTCATAGGCGATCTCGGTATTGTCTTTATTGACCTTGTATCCATAAAGGGCCTTGCCCGGGAAGAGAAACGATTGGACAATGGCCCAGTTGCTCCCATTCGGATAGGGGAGACCCACATTTTGGACCCCCTGAAAGGAGCTCCCGTTCGCCAAAACATTCTGGCCGTTTCCCTGCTCCCCGCCGCCATATTCCCATTGAAGCAGAGGATCGGCCGGAGCCAGAGCCGTCTTTTCCAGATCCTTTGTTCCGATCCATGTCTTTTTGAAGGAAATCAG
>JAKAAM010000061.1 GCA_021802325.1 Nitrospirota bacterium | reverse complement strand
CGAGGGTATGCTTCTGTGCTGGGATTCGACGGTTCCCGCATCATTGCCGAGTTTGAGGAAGAGCTGAAAAAAGCCTTTCCCGATGAAACGTTCCATATTCATCCGGTCCGGAACATCAACCAGATCTTCTCCGTTTCGGCCTTTCCGGAAAACGTCCGATCTTGCAGGACGAAAACCTCGTCGTGCCAGCCGAGCTTCGGAACACAGCGAACGCGTGCCTTGGGATGCGACTGCTTTGCGAAGTCTTCGAGGAGTCGTTTCGTCTTGGATCCGGCGGAAAGAATGTAGCCGAGACGGGCAAGCTCCCGGTGAAAGTCGGAGGTGTCGGCTCCCAGGAGGGTTGCCGGACAAACCCATCGATGCGTCACGCGATCCGGGTCGGAGAAGAGGAGAACCCGTCCCCAATCCTCCGATGCCTTGTCCCGCACGAGGGCTTGAACGTAGATCGGAGCACCGATCCTCGTTTCGACCTCTTGAGCAATCCCGTTGTCGTCCTCCCTCAGTTCAACGGCATACAGCCCGGACTCCTTGAGGCGGAACCCGAAAGGAATCCCGTCCCATTCCTTCTCGGCGGACTCTTCCAGGTCCGCAGCCTTCACGACGAGAGCTTTCATGTCTTCGAGGGTATGCCCGGCGACAAGGTAGTCATAGGCTCCGACCTTCTTCTTGCCCTCTCCTTCCGGCAGGAGCACAATCCGCACGTCGGCTCCCCGGTTCCGCAACAATCCCGACAGCCGGTCGAGAGCCTGCTTGACCGTACTTTTCCGAACAACATCGCTGTCGAAAACGAGGTAGACGACGCGACCTTTCAGGGCAACGGACTCCCAATCGGCAAGGACGGTCGAGCCCCCGTGTTCGTTCGTGCCCTTCCAGTTCCAGACTCCCGAAAGGGAAACGACGCATTTGGCCCCGTGGGAGAGAAGGACGTCGCCCTTCTTGACCCCTTCGGTGATGAAGAGGTCCGCTTTCGGATCCCCTATGAAAGGATGGGAGCGCGGATGCACGTCGAGGACCGTCCGGGACCGGGCCGGGGTCTCGTACTTCACGACCTTCTTCTTTTTGTCGGTGCGGGGATCGTCCGGCCGGGACTGGACGTTTTCGATTCGTCCGTTGACACTATGGAAGGGAATCAGAAGAGTCGGCGTGAGGAGTTGTTGCGGCGTGAATCCAAGATGCTTCAAGGTTCGCGTGTCGCTGACGCTTCGATAGCCGCGGTCTTTCACGATCTCCGGATCGATCCCGGACTCCTCGACAAGCATCCGTCGATGATGCTCAGAAAGCTCGGGGGGAGGGAGCGACTGGAGAACCGAGGCAGGATCCGGGGCCGGAAAGTTCTTCCTCCTTCCCCCGTCTTCTTCGACTTCCGGATCGAGAAAGTCGGTCAGGGGATCCGGCGATTCTGGATGTGGATGCAACGTTGCGGTAAGATGGGAGCTAACAAATTGGTTGCCGGAGGCCGTCTCTCGTCCCGGATGGTCGGCCTTTTTTTGTTCTGTTGCGTTCATCGTCCGCCCCCTTCTTTACGGGGGCGCCCCCGGCCGCGCTTGGGGGCCGGGAGGGGAACTGGAGATGCAGCCTGCCCAAGAGATGGATACAAATAATCGACTATATCATCGACCAGTACAAAAAATTTGCCATATTCATCTTGACTTATTTTTAGGGAAAGAGTCCCCGCGCGCCGTCTGCGGCTCATCCGCGACACAGACAGATTTATGACTTTGCTTGCCTGGGACAATCCAACCTTATGGGCTGGCCAGAACATCATCCGAATCCGTTCGGGCCCGGGGAGGCTGGCTAAATTTCGAATTGTGATATCATCCATGGTGGTTCATCCTTTCTTTTTGCCTGCTCGCGCCTGCCAAGACTAGAGGGGCTATGGGGTGGATTCGGGGGGCCTTGGTGTTTCAGCACCAGGCCCTTTTTTGCATTAATCATCCCCATCCTATCACCTATTTTTTTCTGGTCTCGAAATTGTCCGGAAAATCCGTACGATTTAAGACTCTCTATCCTCTGCATGGATTCCATGGAATAAAAACGTGACCAAAATCACACTTTTTGAAAAACAAAAGACTTGACATGATTTTTTTCCAGGACTGGAGCGGAGGTCAAAAATGACAACCTAGCACATATTTAGCACAACAAATACAAGTCATTGATATACCTTGTAAATACATGACAGGGCAGGGACTTTCAAAGCGAGTGTGAGGAATTGGGGGCAGTTCTTTTGCTCTTGGTGCATGCCAAGGAAACCAAACGCAAGGATATTATCGGGGGTGGCTTAGATGAAGGATTCCGGAGGGTTTTCTTGGTGCATTTTTGGTGCACCAAGAAGGCAAAAAGAGACAAAAACATGCAAGAGAAAGCAACGTCATGAATCGTATTTTTTAGCTCTGGTATTGAAAAATCTGGAGCCGGCGGTCGGGATTGAACCGACGACCTGTCGATTACGAATCGACTGCACTACCACTGTGCTACGCCGGCATTTCGGAGGAAAGTCAATCGTGTGATCATAAAAAATTCGGGTGGGAACTTCAACCCCACCCGATTCATGCGACAAGAAATTTCTTTTCAGTACTTCTTGTGCAGACGCTCATCCCAGGGCGTTACCTTCTGCTCCAGAATTCCGATCTTGTCCCGAAGCGTATGGTATCCGTCCATTTTGACTTTCAAAAGGTGGATTCCAGACGGGAGATCCAGAAGAATCGGGGATTCTCCGTAAAACACGCCATCCACGTATACCTTTCCTCCGGCAGGCGTCGTCGAGACGACCAGCCGTCCCTTTCCGGGAGCGATCGGGGACTGGCTCGGACTGATTGCCTGGGGAGAAATAGCGCTCGGGATATTCGAGGGTGAGGCCGCCATATTGTTATTAGTCACCCGGATGGCTCCCGGGAATCTTTTCGCCAGATGGGGAACCGAACGATCCGCAAAATCAAGAATCACTCTCTGGAGCGTCGTTTCCGTTTTTTCGGCCGCAACAAGAAGAGGTGAGTGATGCTTGATCACCCCTCTGGTCCTGTGATGGATGGTATCTCCCCAGATGAATCGTCCATCGGCACCATTGATATAGTAGGCTTCAATGTTCGTCTGTGCCTGAATAACACGGTCCCCCGTCCCTTCGATAAACCCGCCATACCCCATCTGAAACTGATAGTCCTTGATTTTTCCAATGACAAAGACATTCACGTTGGGATACTGAAGACGGAGCTGACGGACCCAGTCCCGACTGGAGAAAGAAAAATTCGGAGGAGGTGTTTTGATCCATGTCGCATGGAAGCCGAGATACCGGTACTGTCGGACAAACGCCCGGGTCACATGCTGAGCAATATCCTTGTTCGCGATAAAAGTATCCGGCTGTCCCCACCCAATCATCCGCTTGACCCCGGTCCCCTTGGGTATCATCCGGTCATCTTCGAAGGTGACGAAACCGAAATTCAGAGATGAGACGTATTGTTTTGGCTGGACTTGATTGTCAGCCGGCTCATAGTTGAGATCCACCGGCGGAGACGCACAGGCGGAAAAGAGCAGCAGGCCAAAAAGGGAAAGCCAAAAACCAAGTTTCTTTCCAGAATTCAATGGGTCCCTCCAGCATTTGAGAGTTGAGCAAGCGAAAGTCCGTTATCGGGAAATGCCGGATACAGCATTCTTTTTTACCGGCATGGCGCTGATCAGTTTTTCACGAACAGGTTGGTCATCCTCCCCCGCTTTTCCCAGGGGCCCCTTGTTCAGGAAAAGCATGAGCGAACCCCCGTCATCGGTGGAAATCCGAAACGTTTTTCCATGAAAGAGTCTCCACTGCCCCCTGTCGAGAGGAATTTCCATCTCTTTACCCCCATCGATCCGGACACCAACCCACGTATCTCTCACCGCCTGCACTTTCAGGATACTTGGCCCCGGAGATTGAGATGGTTTTCCCGATTGGGAAGAGAGGCCTGAAGCGCCAACGTTCCCTTGCCCACTTTCGGGCGCGGAGGACTGACTTTTGCTCTCAGCGGAAGCCCCTGTCAGAGCGGGAGGAGGAGACGGAATCGATGATGATTGGGGTCCCCCGGGAGAGAGAGCGGGTGAAGCCGGCTGTTGGGCTGGCGATGGGAGTGTCTGGGTGGGAGGAGTGGGAACAGCCTGGGGAACAACCGAGAGGTGTGGGTGATCTTTCCGATGTATCGCCTTGGAAATGACCAGAATCATAAAAAACGTGAGGAGGATTCCCAACAAAAGAAATTTGTACCGGCCTCCTCCGCGATGGTCCCCGGAGGTCGGCTGATAGATCTGGTTGATGTTCCGGACCGGATGAATATGGAACGTTTCATCGGGAAAGGCTTTTTTCAGCTCTTCCTCAAACTCGGCAATGATGCGGGAACCGTCGAATCCCAGCACAGAAGCATACCCTCG
>JAKAAM010000060.1 GCA_021802325.1 Nitrospirota bacterium | reverse complement strand
TTCTTCTACAGCTATGAAACGAAAAAGTTCATGGCCCTTCAGACGATTCAGGAAGAAACCCGCATTCAGCAGAAGCATCTCGACAACTACCGAAAGAAGCTTGATGCCATTGAGGCCCAGCTCTCCGAGGTGAACAACCTCGATGCACAGATCATGAATATGGTGGCAAAAGGGGCTCCGGATGTTCACCCCCCCTCACCGGGAGAGGGCGCCGCCTCCTCCGCGCCAACGATGCCAGCCCTTGAAAAGAATGCCCTGAAATCGGAGGGGCCTGCCCCCACCCCGACACTCCTTCCTTTCAACGGGGATGGAGATGCGGTTCGCTATCACTTGCCGGTGAGGGGGTGGATCGTCTCCTCCTTTGGGCGCCGGACCGGACCCGTGGGGGGAGGCGAAGAGTTCCATCCTGGACTAGATATTGCCAGGGAGGAGGGCACCGTCGTCCATTCGGATGCTCCGGGTGTGGTGGTTCTGACTGACAGGACGCCCGACTACGGAAACTATGTCATTGTGTACCATGGTCTTGGCCAGTCCTCCCTCTTTGCCCATCTTGACTCCATCGATGTGGTGACGGGAGAGGCGGTCGGAAGAGAGACGGAGATCGGGACCATCGGCTTGACCGGTTTGACCACAGCCCCCCATCTTCATTATGAGGTTCGTGAGTTCGGACATCCGGTCAATCCAGAGTCCTACCTCGCCTCAGATGGTTCTGACCGGAATCCCTGAGTCGAAGTCTGCCAGTCAAAAATCTCGAAGTTGTTCTGCTGATCTTACTCTAGAGGAGTCTTTCTCATGTTCAAGTCGCTCGTCCGCTCTCTTTTTTCCAGCCAGAACGAGAAGGAAATCCGGAGGATCTCCCGGATTGTCGATCGGGTGAATTCACTCGAGCCTTCTGTCGAGAAACTTTCGGATGAAGAGCTTGCCGGAAAAACCCTGGTCTTTCGGGAGCGGATTGCCAGGGGGGAATCTCTCGATGCGATATTGCCGGAAGCCTTTGCAGTCGTAAGGGAGGCCGGAAAGCGAGTGCTGGGGATGAGGCATTTTGATGTCCAGATCATGGGGGGAGCGGTCCTCCATGAGGGGCGCATTGCCGAGATGAAAACCGGAGAGGGAAAGACGCTAGTGGGAACCCTCCCCGTCTATCTCAACGCCCTGGAGGGAAAGGGCGTTCACGTCGTGACAGTGAATGATTACCTCGCCCGGCGCGACTCCGAATGGATGGGGCGGCTTTACCGGTTTCTTGGACTTTCGGTGGGGCTGATCCAGCATGACATGCCCGATGATCTCAGGCAGGAGGCCTATGCCTGCGATATTACCTACGGGACGAACAACGAGTTCGGTTTCGACTATCTCCGTGACAACATGAAGTATGAGCTCGAGCAGTTTGCACAGCGTCCCCTGAACTTTGCCATCGTGGATGAGGTCGACAGCATCCTGATCGATGAGTCGAGAACGCCCCTGATCATTTCCGGTCCTTCCGAAGAGTCCACCGATCTCTACGAGAGAGTCGACCGGATCATTCCCCGCCTGATTCCAGGCCAGCATTTCACCGTCGACTTAAAGCACAAGACGGTCTCGATGACGGAAGAAGGTTCGGATCTTGTCGAGTCGCTTCTCGATGTGGGGAACCTCTATGATCTCAAGAACATCTCCTTTGTCCATCATTTGATGCAGGCCGTGAAGGCCCACCACCTTTATCGCCGGGATGTGGACTATGTGGTCAAAAACGGTGAGGTCATCATCGTCGATGAGTTCACCGGCCGGCTTATGGCGGGAAGACGGTGGGGAGAAGGCCTCCACCAGGCGGTGGAGGCCAAGGAGAAGGTGAAGATCCAGATGGAAAACCAGACGCTGGCGACCGTGACCTTCCAGAACTATTTTCGCATGTACCGGAAGCTTTCCGGAATGACCGGGACCGCCGATACCGAAGCTACTGAGTTCCATCGCATCTATGGCCTTGATGTCATTGTCATCCCTCCCCACCGGAAGATGATCCGCATAGATCTCCCCGACCAGGTTTATCGCACACAGAAGGAGAAATATGACGCGGTCGTTCTCGACATCATCGAGCGCCATCAGGTGGGCCAACCGGTCCTTGTAGGGACTGTTTCCATTGAAAAGTCCGAGCTCATCTCCCGCCTTCTCATGGAAAAGAAAATTCCCCATGAGGTTCTCAATGCCAAATTCCATGAAAAAGAGGCCGAGATTGTCGCTCAGGCCGGTCGGCTGGGGAAGGTGACGATTGCGACCAATATGGCAGGGCGGGGAACCGACATTCTTTTGGGAGGGAATCCCGAATTTCTTTTTAATGCGGAGCTGAGAAAGCGGGGGGAGGAGGTCTCTCCAGAAGAAAAGAAAGCCCTTCTCGCTACCTTCGAGGAGATGGCCAAAAAGGAGCGCGAAGCTGTCGTGGCGCTGGGGGGGCTCCACATCATAGGAACGGAAAGGCACGAGAGTCGACGAATCGATAACCAGCTCCGAGGCCGGGCGGGTCGACAGGGGGATCCGGGTTCATCCCGATTCTATCTCTCCCTTGAAGACGACCTGATGAAAATCTTTGGGGCAGAGAAGATCAAGGGGCTGATGGAGCGCATGGGCATGGAGGAGGGGGTCCCCATCGAGCATGCCTTTGTCACGAAGGCCATCCAGAACGCCCAAAAGAAGGTTGAAACTTACCACTTCGATATCCGGAAGCAGCTACTTGAATACGATGATGTGATGAACCAGCAGCGGCTGGTCTTTTATGAGCTCAGAAAACGGGTGCTCAAAGGTGAGGGACTTCGGGATCTTGTTTCAACCTGGGGAAGTCGTTCTCTGGAAAGGCTGATCCTTTCAATCATCCCAGAAGATGCCTACCCCGAAAGCTATGACCTCCAGGGGCTGGTGGAAAAAGTCCAGGAAAAAACCGGTCTTGCCCTCACGATAGAAGAGATTCAGGATATGGGAATTGATGCCCTTGTGGCTCATATCCTGTCTCGATATGAAGCCCATCTTTCCGAAAGGGAAGCACTCTTTGGTGCGGATGTTTTTTCTTCCATTGTGCGATATGTCGCTCTTCAGGCTCTCGATAACGGATGGAAAGAGCACCTTCTGACCATGGACCGCCTGAAAGAGGGGATAGGCCTCCGCGGATACGGCCAGAAGGATCCCCTGGTGGAGTACAAGCGGGAAGGGTTCGACCTTTTCGAGCAGTTTATGGAGGAGGTTGAGAACTCCGTTGTCGAGGTGACCGGATCTGTTCGGGAGGTCGCCGAGGCCCCTGAAGAGGAGCCGGATTTTGGGAATCTGGCTTATTCTTACCCGGACGAATCCGGAGAGGTTGTCATGGATCTGGGGGGAGAGTCTTTTTCTCCGAACGCTTATGGCGTTTCCGTCGAACCAGTGTCCGGGGGGACATCAGGAAGTCCGTCAAAGATTGGGCGGAATGATCCCTGTCCTTGCGGGAGTGGAAAAAAATACAAAAAATGTCATGGGGCTGTGTAGTCAGCCTCTTCCTATACTTAGAGGGGATAATGCCCTGTCGTGATGGCGAAATTCGGTCGTTTTTCAGTTGACAAAGTCCCGGTCCAAAAATAGAATGATAGGACAAATCGAACCGGAGAACTAATAGAAATCCATAGATGTCAAGGTTCCGTTCGCTTGGAACCGGAGGGGGCACATGTTTTCTCTTTCCCATCCCGACCACTACATTCCAATCCTGATCTTCCTTTTGATCGCGATCGGCTTTGGTGCGGTCTCACTTTTGGTGGGGCGCCTCATTCGCCCCAATAATCCCTATCGGGACAAAGACGCTCCCTATGAGTGCGGTGTTCCCCCCATCAACGATGCCCGGGAACGTATCTCAATCCGCTATTACGTCATTGCCATGCTTTTCCTCGTCTTTGACGTTGAGGTTGTCTTCCTCTACCCTTGGGCCGTCGACTTTAGGCGTCTTGGCCTCTTCGGTCTTGTCGAAATGTTGATCTTTCTTGTCATCCTGATTGTCGGCTATGTCTATGCATGGAAGAAGGAGGCGCTTGAATGGGAGTAGTTCACCATAAAGATGGCGAGCTGTCTGTCGTCACGATGAAGCTGCAGGACGCGGTGAACGACATCGTGAACTGGTCTCGGAAATCCGCCCTTTGGCCTATGACGTTTGGCTTGGCCTGCTGCGCCATTGAAATGATGGGGGCCGTGGCCTCCCGTTTTGATATTGACCGGTTTGGTGCGGGTGTTTTTCGGGCCTCTCCCCGACAGTCTGACCTGATGATCGTCGCCGGAACACTCACCCGAAAGATGGCTCCTGTGGTCAGGAAGATCTATGACCAGATGCCCGAACCCCGGTATGTCATCGCGATGGGATCCTGTGCCACAAGCGGAAACATCTACGACAGCTACAGTGTTGTTCAGGGAG
>JAKAAM010000059.1 GCA_021802325.1 Nitrospirota bacterium | reverse complement strand
GGGAGGTCTTTCCGCAGTGGCTGCAGAATATAGCCGGGATGGGGACTCCCCAGGCCCGCTGGCGGGAAAGACACCAGTCCGGTCGTGTCTCGATCATTCCCCGAATGCGGTTCTCTCCTTTTTCGGGGATCCAGGCGACCTCTCCGATGGCCTCCAGGGTTTTTTCCCTCAGGTTTTTTCTCTCGAGCGAGAGAAACCACTGGGAGGTGGCCCGGTAATAGACAGGGTTCTTGCAGCGCCAGCAGTGGGGATATGAATGTTCGATGATCTGGCTCCCAAGCAGGATCCCTCCTTCCTCCAGGAAGGTGACCATGAGGGGCGCAATCTCTCCGATCCTTTTTCCGACCCAGTCCGGGTGTGTGGCTTTAATCCGCTCGCTGTATCGTCCTTTTTCGTCGACCGGGGTCTCTCGACTGAGACCGTGGAGATCTCCCACATGAAAGTCTTCCTCTCCGTGTCCGGGGGCGATATGCACCAATCCCGTTCCCTGATCCGTGCCGACAAAATTTCCGAGAACAAGGGGGACTCTTCGGGATCTGTCCACCGGATGCTGAAGATCGGGTTTCTCTTTGACCAGATCCTCCCCTGTGACGACTGCGACGAGTCTGGTTCTTCCTTTGAGTTCTGGCCATTGGTGCGTCGACGATTTTTCCTGGCGTTCCCAAATCTCCCGGGAGATGACAATTTGGGCGCCTCTTTCCACCGGGGAACCCTCTTCGACGACTTCGAGGATGGCGTAACTTATCTCCGGTCCCACGGCGACGGCCTGATTGGCCGGAAGAGTCCAGGGGGTGGTGGTCCAGATGGGGTAGTATCGTTTCTTTCCTTGGACCTCGGAGGGGAAGAGGACTGTGACGGATGTGGAGCGATGGGGCGCATATTCCACTTCGGCATCGGCCAGGGCCGTTTCGCAGAATCCGCACCACAGGACGGGTTTTTCTCCTTTATAGATCCGCCCCTGTTCGACCATCCTCGCCAACTGCCTGAGAATGTCGGCTTCGAAGTCCCAGCTCATCGTCAGGTAGGGATGATCAAAGTCCCCCAATATTCCCATTCGAAGAAATTCCTCCGACTGGATCTTGGCAAAGGTCTCGGCGGATTTTCGGCAATGCGCGCGAATTTCGCTGTCGCTGAGATCTCCCCGCCTCTTCCCCAAGTCTTTGAGGACCTTATGTTCGATGGGGAGTCCATGGCAGTCCCATCCGGGAATGTAGGTGATGCGATGGCCTTTTTTGATCGCCACCCTGTTGATGATATCCTTAAGAATCTTGTTGAGGGCATGTCCCATATGGAGGTGTCCGTTGGCATAGGGCGGTCCGTCATGGAGGACGAACACCGAACGGTCCTTCAGGGCTTTTTCCATCTCTCCATAGAGATTCCGGGCCTTCCACTCTTCGAGGTACCGCTCTTCCTTTTGAGGGAGGTCGGCCTTCATGGGGAAATCGGTTTTGGGGAGGTTGAGAGTCTCTTTGAATTCCACGGAAGCTCCTTTTAGGGGGACGTTCTTTTCCCTTGAAATTTCTTTGTTGATTGACTAGAATCATGAGCTCAGCGCTTTCGGCTGGGTCAGGTTTTTTTCTTTCTCTTCTCATAGGGGCGATTAGCTCAGCGGTAGAGCACTGCCTTCACACGGCAGGGGTCACAGGTTCGAAACCTGTATCGCCCACCATCGTTATTCTTCCCCGTTGATCTCCACACTTCTGACGTCCTTCCAAAGCCAAGGCAATTGTGGCACATCCTCAAGGCTCCCCACCCGTTTTGTGGTGCAAATCGGAGAGGTAATTTTTTTCCTTCTCAGGGAGGCCGTCTTCTCGTCCGGCTTCTCTGCCAGCATGATTGTGAGCGGCTCGGATGTCTTCTGGCACCAGGCCACGGAGTCCCGGAAGTATCGATGCGAAGGGGCCCCTCCCCAGAAAGAAAAATCCATTCCCAATGCTCCCCGGAGGGCTTCCAGGGGGCGATCAAGCGCAATGGCCAGAACCTGTTCCAAGGCTTCGACATCATCTTCCGCCCGGTGCCGCGAGTCGTGCCTGACACCGAGGGATTTTGCCAGGTGTGAGAGCTTATGGTTTTTTTCCCGGGGAAGGAGGCTTTTGAGGATGGGAACGGTATCGATCCCAGGATTTCCTAATGGCGCCATGTCCCTGCGCATCAATTCCCGATTGATCATTCCCATGTCGAAGGACAGGTTGTGGGCAATGACGACTTTCCCCTGGAACCGAATTCCATTCTCCATCCAGAATTCCAAAAAGGTGGGGGAATGCTCCACCATGATGTCGTCGATTCCATGAATGCGGGTATACATTGGCGGGATCGGGGACCCCGGATTGATGAGGGATGTCATCCTTTCCCTGAGTCCGGATGAGTCCCAGACGGATATCCCTATCTCGACAATCCGTGCGTCATTTTCGAATAACAGCCCCGTCGTCTCCACATCGACAAACAGAAGGTCTTCCTCGCCCTCATTCTGATGGATTGTCAGCCCCGGTTCCTTTCCGAATAATGAGTCCCGATCCCAGCAGGATATTTTCCCTGTCATAGAAAGCCGCCACCTGCCCCTCTACGATGCCATCATGGGGCCTTTCCAGGCGGAAACGTCCCTCTTCCGCATCCTCGACCCGGCAGGGGACCGGGAACATCGTCGACCTGAACCTCACGAATATTTCTCCGAGCTTTTTCCCCTTTTTCTCAAACATCATTCCCATGGGGCTTTTGACCGTGAAGGCGGACTCAAATAGGTCGCTTCGGTCGGAGAGCCAGAGCTGTCTCTCCTGAATGTCGACGGTGTGGACATAGAGTCGTCTTCCCCCGGCCACAGACAATCCCTTCCGCTGCCCTCTGGTGAGTCCAATCCCCGTGGGAATCGTTCCCAGGACTTCGCCGGCGATGGTCCGGACAGTCCAGGGGCCCCGGTGATCCTGGTCGATCTCTTGGCTGAGAAATTCCGTCACTCTTTTCTCCGAGACGAAACAGACCTCCTGATTTTCCAAAAGGCCCTCCACAGGAAAGCCTGCCTCCCGGGCCAACTCCCTGACCTGGGGCTTCGACATTCGTCCCACAGGGAAGACGGTATTCTCCGGGCGAAGATCTGGTGTCCGGCTGAGAAAATAGGACTGGTCCTTGGCAAGGTCATGGGCCATGGCAAGTCCGGAGACGTTGAAATCTTCCGATCTCTTCCAGTAGGTGTAATGGCCCGTCGCCACCTTGGGGATTCCGTTTTCTTCTGCCCAGCGTCGGAGGAGCGGGAGCTTCACCTTTTCATTGCATGAGGTGCAGGGGTTCGGCGTTTCTCCGGTCCGGTAAGCGCTCTTGAAGGAGTCGACCACATCAGATTTGAACGCCGATTCTGCATCGACGACGGCATAGGGGATATTCAGGATTTTCTGGCACAGGTACTCAACCATCGGAACATGGCAACAGGTGCGTTCGCCCCATCCCTTTGAAGTCTCGGATGAGTCCTTTCCCCAGAGGCGAAGGATGACCCCCGTGACATCATATCCCTCTTTTTTGAGGAGCCATGCCGATACGGCAGAGTCCACACCTCCGCTCATTCCGATGACAATGCTCTTATTTTTTTTCATCGCCTTCGATTGACTTTTCCCTGGACACCCCTGTCGTCATCTCACAGGTTCCATTGAAAATCACTCCTTCTTCGATCTGAAGAACCGGGGTCTTGATCTCTCCCTTGATATTTGACGGTTTGACAAACTGGATGGCTTCCTGGGCCATGACCTTTCCATTGATGGTCCCCCCACAGACGATCCGTCCGACATTGACCGTTCCTGTAATGACGGCTCCGTCTCCGACAATGAGGGTGTTTTTCGAGTGAATTTCCCCTTCGAGAATGCCGTCGATCCTGACGGTTCCTTCGAATTGAAGATATCCCCGGAAAAGTGTTTCCTTTCCAAGAAAGGCGATGATGTTTCCCTTTCCCGCGTCTTGCCCGTTATGCTTCATCGAGTGTTCCTTTTTTTAAAGAGGCCTTTTCAGACAATTTTGTGATCAAATCCTCGAGTTCGTCCATTCTATTAAAACTGAGCTCGACCTTCCACCCTTTTTTTTCCTTTTTGATTGTGGCACGACATTGTAGCGCCGAGCTCAAGACCTGCGAGTTTTCCCCGATCCACTCCTGGACCTTGCTGTCTTTTTCCACTTTTGCTTTGGGGGCCCTTGCAATCTGATCCTCCAGCGCCCTGACCGACAACCCCCGGGCGATCACCCTGGCGGTCCATTTTCTCTGTGCCTCGGGCTCCAGGGAAGAAAGGATCTTTGCATGGCCGAAGGAGATGTCACCTTTTCGCAAGGACTCTTTCACGTCGGGATCCATCTCGAGAAGCCGCAAGTAGTTGGCCACCGAAGATCGCTTCATCCCGAGATGCTCCGAGATGTTTTCCATTGATGGTCCCCTCCCTAGACTC
>JAKAAM010000016.1 GCA_021802325.1 Nitrospirota bacterium | reverse complement strand
TCGTCAGTTCATCAAGATGTCGAAGGGTCCTGCGGATCTCCTCCTTCCCTTCAGCGGTACCGATCGAGGCCTTCAGAGAATGCGAAACGGCACTGATGTCATCGGCCACCTTGTTCAGCTTCTTGATGAGGCGATTGACACTCACGGTGGTCCCTTTGGCCGCCAATGTGCCTCCGGGAGAAACCTCTCCGGGGGACCCGGTCATCCCCCTCTCTGAAGAGGGGGATGAAGAAGACTCTGGGGCAGAAGAAGAATTGGAGGAGGGAGCGGATACCGTCGGAGGCGCAGCTTCCTGGGGAGCCGCAAACGCGAGCGAGGGAGTCAGGGCACCAAAGATTTTTTTCAAAAATCCTGGATTTTCCGGGTCGCGAGATGGATCAAGATGAGGACGGAGCTTCGAGGGTCCCGGTTCGATTTCCACATACATCTTCCCCAGGAATCCGTTGGAAAAGATGACCGCCCTCGCATCAGCGGGGATGACAACCTTCTTGTCGACGAGCATCCTGACCCGAGCATGACCGGAAGGTCCCAACGTAATGGAATCCACCTCTCCCACCTTGACCCCAGCCACCTCGACGTCGGTCCCCTTCTCAAGCCCGTCAACGGAACGGAATTCGGCATAGAAGGCATAGGAGTGCTCCGGCTTCATGGTGTGATGAGAAAGACGGAGCGAAAGGAAGACGAGGGTGCCCACCGCAAGAAGCACAAAAAACCCGAGCCTCGTTTCCGCAGAGAGCTTCACAAAGGAACTCCTTTAAAAGGTAATATCACCTAAGCTTAGACAATAAAAACAAATTAAGATAAATCACTTTCATCCGGGATCACCGGAATCGGTCCCTTGATCTCCCCCCGGATAAACTGTTGAAGGAGAGGGTCAGGACTTTGGCGAATCTCTTCGGGAGTCCCAGTCGCCCGGATTTCTCCTCCGTAAAGGAACAGGATCCGGTCGGCAATACGGAAGGCGCTGCTCATATCGTGGGTAATGACAAGACTTGTCACTCCCAACTCCCCTTTCATTCGGCCGATCAGATCATCGATCGACGCCGAGAGGACGGGGTCGAGGCCTGTTGTTGGCTCGTCATAGAGGAGAATTTCTGGAGAAAGCGCAATCGCCCGAGCGATTCCTACACGCTTTTTCATTCCGCCGGAGATCTGGGAAGGAGATTTTTCCTCCACCGTTCGGGGAAGTCCCACCAGGCGAAGCTTCTCCCTGGCCACATCAAGGATCTCCCGCGTTGAAAGATCCTTCCGGTGCATCGTCAGCCCAAAAGCAACGTTTTCAAGACATGTCATGGAATCGAAAAGTGCGGACTCCTGAAAAACCATCCCCATTTTCTTCCGAACCCGGGCAAGATCCTCTCCTGACAGGGACTCGATCGCCTCCCCATCGACACGGACCGTTCCGCTGTCGGGGAGCAAAAGGCGCATGACATGCTTGAGAAGGACCGATTTTCCTTGTCCCGACCCACCGATGATGCAGTAGGTCTCCCCTTTCGGAACGAAAAAGGTTACCTCCCTGAGGACTTTCTGGGCCCCGAAGCTTTTAGAGAGGGCTTCGACGGAAATGGCCGGACCGAAAGACATCAGAAAAGCCAGGCTGTAAGAAAGTAGTCAACCACAAGAATGCTCATCGATCCGCTCACGACGGCAAAAGTCACAGCCCGTCCCACGCCGGCGGCTCCTCCGGAGGCCGCAAAGCCGGTTCGGCAGGCCCATAGGGCAAGAAGACCTCCGAAGAATACCGACTTTACAATTCCCGATATGAAATCGTGGAGGTCCACATAGTGGGTAATCTCCTGAAAATAAAGATGGGGGGAGAGTCCCAAAAGCTTGACGGCCACAACATAGCCTCCGCCGATCCCGACAAGATCCGCCAGGGCTGTCAGAAGCGGTAGGGCCACGAGCGAGGCATAGAGCCTCGGTGTCACAAGGTAGTCCACAGGGTCGACCGCAAGGGTTTCGAGAGCATCGATCTGTTCGCTGACCCTCATGCTTCCAAGCTCTGCCGCCATGGCCGAACCGGAACGTCCTGTGACCATCAGACTGGTGATGACAGGGCCGAGTTCCCGTGTCATGGACAGAGTGACCACAGCCCCCACAAGACCTTCGGCATTAAACTTCCGAAACCCGATCCATGCCTGAAGGGCCAAGACCATTCCCGTAAAAAAGGCCGTCACAACAACGACCAGAGTCGAATCCGCCCCGATCCTGAGCAGCTGTTCAAAAAAATTTCTGCCGAGAAAGGACGGACGAAAGATCCCCCGGAGGCCTGACAGTCCCATCATAAAGAGAGAGCCGGCGATCTCCGGAACCCTCACCAGCCTCCCGGAGAGATCCTTAAACACTTTTACCCGGATCAGACGACGGGATCCCCACATATCTCCTTTCGGACCGATGGCCCAAGAGACAGAGAATCTCGTAAGGAATGGTATCCCCCTCGAGCGCCAGTTGATCGACGCTCATGGAGAGCGGGTTGTCGGGATCGATGAGAGTGATCCACTCGGAATGAAGCTCGTCTGCCGGGATGTCCGTCAGGTCGACGACCACCATATCCATGCAGATTCGGCCCAGAAAAGGTGCACGATACTTTCCGACCACGGCCCATCCCTTTCCGGAAAGGAGCCGGGGCAACCCGTCGGCATAGCCCATTCCGAGAACCCCTACCCGGCTCTCCCGAGCGACCCTGACCGTCCGTCCGTAGGAGACGGAGCTTCCGCGGGGCAGTGTGCGGATGGCCAAGACTCTTGCCTCTAGTCCAAAGGCAGGGCGAACAGGAAACGACGGGTTGCGCGTTCCAGGAAAGTGTCCGTAAAGAAGGATTCCCGGTCGGGCCCAGAAGGAGATCCTTCTTCCTGAGGGAAGCGCTGGAAGGTCAAGCATGACCTCTTCCGAGAGGATCGCTCCGCTACTGGCCATATGAACAACAGACAGAGCCGAGAGAGCCGGGTGGCCCATCGTTGTGACAATTGACTGACGAAAGATTTCACGGCAGGCTGACGTGTCCTCCCGATCCTCGGGAACCGGGAAATGGGTCATGAGCCCTTCGATTCTGACAGAGGGCATCTTCTGAAGTCGATCAAGAACCAACGGGAGATCCGAGGGCAGGAATCCCAGTCTTCCCATCCCTGAGTCGATTTTCAGGTGGACGTCCAGGGAGAGGTCTCCGGGGGAGAAGCGCTCCAAGGCCCTGACCTGATCCATGTGGTGAATGACGGGAGTAAGGCGAAGATTCTGGCAAAGGAGAATTTCTTCCGGAGCAAAACCACCGAGGAGGATGATCTGCCCGGCAAAGCCAGATTTCCGGAGAAGACATCCCTCATCGGCACCCATCACGGCCACACGGGGGATGCCTTCATCGGTCATTAACTGTGAGACGGGAATGATTCCGTGGCCATAGGCATTCGATTTGATGACCGGGAGGAGCCCTGTGGCCTTGGGTAACGATCGTAGAACCGCCCTGACATTTTCACGAAGCCCTCCGAGATCGACAGTGACGCGACTACGATGTGACGGGAAGCCGGCACGGGAGGTGAGGAGGGAGGGGGTCATGGGGGCGGGGGCGATCAGGTTGAAAGGATTTCCTGCTCCTTTTTCTTCGCATGCTCCTCAACCTTGGCGGAGGCGCCATCGACCAGCTTCTGTACATCTTCCTGAAGGCGTTTGACCCGATCGTCTGTTATCAGACCGTCCTTGGACTTTTTCTTGAGATCTTCGTTGGCGTCACGGCGGATATTCCGAAGGGACACCTTCGCCTCTTCTGCCATTTTTTTAAGAATCTTGACCAAATCCTTTCGCCGCTCTTCCGTCATGGGGGGAACCACAAGCCGGACGCATTTTCCATCGTTTTGGGGGGTCATGCCGAGATTGGCCCCCATGATGGCTTTCTCGATCTCAGAGATCAGCTTGGTTTCCCAAGGAGTGATGGTGATCATCCGATTATCGACGATATTCAGAGCCGCCACTTTGTCGAGAGAGACCTGGTTCCCATAATAGTCGAGGCGGATATGCTCCACCAAGGCTAAGGAAGGACGACCCGTCCGAAGGGTCGAAATCTCCTTGCGGAAGTGCTCCACTGCCTGATCCATCTTGACGCCATATCCCTTAAGATCAGAGTCCACATGTCCCCCCATTCCCGAAGTCCGGGTCTAGAATCCCTGCCTGACGAGCGTTCCCACCGGTTCTCCTCGTACGACGCGGACGATATTGTCCGGAGCGTAGAGATCGAAGACGATGATCGGAAGATTATTATCCATACAAAGAGACACGGCCGTGGAGTCCATCACTTTGAGCTTCTTCTCCAGAACCTCAAGATAGGTGAGTTCCACAAAGCGTTCGGCATTCTGGTTTTTTCGTGGATCATCGCTGTAGATCCCATCGACTTTCGTCGCCTTCAGGACGACTTCAGCGCCGATTTCCATGGCCCGAAGAGCCGCGGCGGTGTCGGTGGTAAAATAAGGATTTCCAGTTCCTCCGGCAAAGATGATGACCCGTCCCTTCTCCAGATGGCGCATCGCCCGACGCCGGATATAGGGTTCGGCCAGGGCCCGCATCTCCAGGGCTGTCAGGACCCGGGTGGAAACCCCTTTTTTCTCAAGGACGGATTGAAGGGCCAACGCGTTGAGGATCGTCGAAAGCATCCCCATGTAATCGGCAGAAGCGCGGTCAATTCCTTGACTGATTCCGGAAAGGCCCCGAAAAAAATTCCCTCCGCCAATGACCACACCGAGTTCGACTCCGGCGGCTGCCACCGCCTGGATTTCCCTGGCAATCCTGTCGAGGACCGTCGGGTCAATGCCAAAGGAGAGGTCTCCCATAAGAGCCTCTCCCGATAGTTTGAGCAGAACTCTCCGGTATCCGGGCATCAGCCCTTCCCCTCTCCGATCTGGAATCTGGAAAACCTCTTGACGGAAATATTTTCTCCCATCTTTGCGATCTCAGACGCAATGATTTCCCGAACCGTCATCCCGGGATCCTTGACGTAAGGCTGGTCGAGGAGGCAACTCTCCTGGAAGTACTTGTCGAGCTTTCCTTCCACAATGGTTCCTCTCACCTTTTCGGGCTTGTCCATAACCTCAGAGAGGAAGCCCTGGCGAAGTGTCGCGACGGTCTCTTCAGAAACGGCGGTCCGATCAACGTAAGCCGGGGATGCTGCGGCGATATGCATGGCAAGATTCCGGACAAGCTCCTTGAAGTTGTCGGTTCTGGCCACAAAATCCGTTTCACAATTGACCTCAACAAGAACACCGATCTTATTTCCGGCATGGATGTAGGAACCCACCACTCCTTCTGCCGTCTCCCTATCCGCCTTCTTGCTGGCCTTGAGTGCCCCGCTTTTCTTCAGAATTTCATAGGCTTTTTCAGGGTCTCCCCCCGCCTCGATAAGGGCCTTCCGGCAATCCATAAAGCCTGCCTGAGTTTTTTCCCGAAGCTCTTTCACGACATTTGCTGCAATTTCCATATCTTGCGGATCCTCCGTTATTCTAATTTCCCTTTTGAAGAACCCTCTCCTTAATTCAGTCGCAGTTCAGGAGAGGGCCTATCGTTCATACGAAGTGGAGGGTCAGGCTTTTTCCTCTCCTGCCGTGAACGCCTCTTCCAAACCGGCATTCACAGTGGCAGCATCAGGAGCCTTCTGGGCGGAGCGGCGCGAGATGCCCCCCTCGATCACAGCATCGGCGATTCCCGAAGCCATGAGACGGATCGAGCGAATGGCATCGTCGTTCGCCGGAATAGGAAAGTCGATCAGATCGGGATCACAGTTCGTGTCGACCATGGCGACAACAGGAATTCCCAGACGATTGGCCTCATGGATCGCAATATGCTCTTTCTTGGGATCGATCACGAAGACCGCCCCAGGAAGCTGAGACATTCCGCGGATTCCGGAGAGAGTCGAGCGAAGCTTCGATTCTTCCTTTTCAAGCTGGGCAATCTCTTTTTTGGGGAGACGGGCCCACTGGTCGCCTTCCTTCATCGCCTCGATCTTTTTCAGGCGATCAACGGATTTACGGATTGTCTGGTGGTTTGTCAGCATTCCACCGAGCCACCGCTGAGTCACATGGAACATTCCACAGCGCTCTGCCTCCTCGACAACGATAGACTGAGCCTGCTTCTTGGTGGCAATGAAGAGAACGGACTTGCCTTCGCCCACGACTTTCTTGATGAAGGCGGTTGCCTGGCGGTAGCGACGGGTGGTTTGCTGGAGGTCGATAATATAGATGCCGTTGCGCTCACCATAGATGAAGCGCTTCATTTTCGGATTCCAGCGTTTTGCCTGATGGCCGAAGTGAACTCCGGCGTCGAGAAGTTCCTTGATGGTGACTGATGACATGATGTCCCTTTCTCTGGGTTATGTCCTGCGAACCTGCCCCGCCGTCAGGCCATTCGGCGACCCTGGCCTGTACGGACCCGTGGGTGAACGGAGATTTCTCCGCGGTTCGCTATCGAAATGATCACAGGGGCGACGGCCCGTTGCCGCCCTCTACCCCTTTGCAAAGGGCCTCCCCTCAGGGAAGCCCCTTTCCGACATTTTCGGAAAGTGCCTTCGGAATGGTGTCGCCACCCACTCCGAAAAACATTTACTTTTACCACAAATAAACTTTTTATTCAAACAGATCAGGTTCTTCCCTTGTACCCCGCATTGATCCGCACATATTCCACGGACAGATCGGTCGTCCAATACTCGGCCTCCATCGAACCGATCCCCAGCATGACCCTCAGGGTGATTTCCTTTTTTTTCATCACCTCAAGGGCCTTTTCTTCCTGCAGGGCTCCCAGTCCCACCCCACGGTGAACGAGGGCGACCTCTCCCATGAAAATATCGATCCTTTCCTCATAAACCCTGACTCCGGAATTTCCGACCGCGACCATGATCCGCCCCCAGTTCACGTCTTCCCCGAAAAATGCCGTCTTGACGAGAAGGGAGCGGGCGATTGACTGGGCCACCTTCCGGGCATCATTTCTTGTCTTGGCCCCTCCCACGACAATCCGGATGATCTTCGTGACCCCTTCCCCATCCCGGACCAACTGGTCCCGCAGGGATTCACACACGGAAAGAACAAGGGAAAAGAGCTCTTGATAGCCGGCACTGTTTTTTGACACCGGGTGATTTTCTGCCTGGCCGTTGGCCAGAATCAATGCTGTATCGTTGGTGCTGGTATCGCCGTCGACAGTCAGGGCGTTGAACGTCCGATCCGCCACTTGGGAAAGAATCGTCTTCAGGGCCTCCTTTTCAACCGCGGCATCGGTCGTGAGAAAAACGAGCAGCGTTGCCATCTGGGGGTGGATCATTCCGACCCCCTTGGCAATCCCTCCCACACGCACTTTTTTCCCGGAAACGGTTCCTTCGGCCTCGGCCGACTTGGAGCGTGTATCGGTCGTCATGATCCCCCGCGCACACTCCTCGAATCCCTCGCGTGCCGCTGAATCCACGAGTCGGGGAAGCGCGGAGACGATTTTCTCCATATCAAGGGGACGACCAATGACCCCTGTCGACGCCAGCAAAATCTTTCTGGGATCACACCCCAGATGAAGGGAGAGCTTTTCTCCGATCAAAAGGGCATCCCTTTCTCCTCCCTCTCCGTTGCAGGCGTTCGCGTTCCCGCTATTGATCATGACAGCGCGAATCCCGGATCCCCGAACACGACGACTGCTGATCCTCACGGCGGGAGCCTTGATCTGATTGGTGGTAAAAACACCTGCCGCCACGCAGTCGGAATCGGACACAATGAGTGACAGATCCGGCTTGCCATTTTTCTTGACCCCTGAGACGAGACCTGACGCACGGAAACCCAAGGGATAGGTGATCCCGCCTTCAATCTTCTTTTTTGACATCGTCTTCTTTCCGGTCCTTCCTGCCAATAACGGAGGGTTTCTATTTTTGATACTGTCTTACCATGAAGGAGTCGGGATGATTTGCTCCGACGCTCCCGCATTCGCTTCTGTCATCAGGAGCCCTATTGTCCCGACTTTCGGCAGGGCCCCACATAATGCCCGCTAAACCGTGTCTCCATGCTCATCGGAAGATTTCCCCGCATCGTTGTTACGCTCTGTCCGGTGAAGGTTGTCCCTGAGTAGGTATAACTCCCCCTCGTGACGGATGAACCACAGCGTACGGTCATGGCCAGGGTATTTCCCTGAAGATGACGACTCAGCGTACATCCTTTTGGCATCCGAGCCTTCTGGTCGGGAACAAGGTGATGAGCGGAGAGGCACTCCAAAAAGGAGGATTTGCGGGAGGGCATTCCGGGAATACCGGGAGCGGACGACTTTAATGTCATGACCGCCTCTATCTTCCATTCTCCTGCCTTAAAGTGGGGAGATGTCTCGGCTCCTGCCACCCTCACGATCCCGAAGAGAAAAAAAAGAGCCGTCACATAAGGAAAAAAACCACAAAACTGCAGAGATAAGTTTGGATTTCGAGTGTCTGTCTTCCCCCGATGCTGTGACATGTCCAAGAGATGTTCCTTTCCATGATGGGCAGCATTGCCGGACTCCGGGAGCCGGGATTCCTCCCTTACTCCCCGGGACTCCTTAGGGGAAAAGGGCCGTGGCTGAAAGTCCTTGTGTCTCGGGAAGGGCAAACCGACGGTTCATGGCCTGGATCCCCTGCCCGCCTGCCCCCCGAACAAGATTGTCGATCACGGTGACCACGACAAGGCGGCGACCTCTGCTCCGAACATGGATCAACACATCATTCGTTCCCCGGACATGAAGAGGATTGGGGAGAGACTCGACCCGCCTCACAAAGGGACTCCCCTCGTAACAACGGTCAATAACGCCCCCGAGTTCCTCCCTGGGCAAGGGTTCCCGAAGGGTCATGTAGAGGGTGGAGAGGATTCCCCGGCTCATGGGAACAAGATGAGGAACAAAGGTCAGATCTCCCCCGCCGAACGGATTTAAACACTGCTCCATTTCCGGAACATGACGATGTTCGAGAATTTTGTAGGCAGCCATTCCTTCCCCGATCTCGGGAAAGTGGGTTTCGAGAGAGAGTCCTCGTCCGGCTCCGCTGATGCCTGATTTTCCATCAACAACGGCGGAACCCTCCACGACAAGCTCTTCCTTGAAGAATGGAAGAAGACCCATGAGGGCCCCCGTGGGAAAACATCCCGGGCAGGCGACCACAGGGGCGGACACCAGGCGATCTCCCGCCCACTCGGGAAGTCCGTACACCGCCTCCTCAAGCCCAACCGGATCCCCGTGCTCCAGCCCATAGACCTGTCGATACAGGCCGGGAGACTTCAGCCGATAATCCGGACCAAGGTCAAATACGGGGATTCCTCTCTCACGGTACTTTCGGACGAGCTCAAAGGACTGCCCCGCCGGCAGGGCAAAGAAGACGGCATCCACGTCAGTCCAGAAAGGATTTTCTGAGATTTTTTCGAAGGTCAGGGTCTGTCTCAGGTGAGGAAAAACAGAGCTGATGGTGGTGCCCGCCTTCGACTCTCCGGCGATTCGGACGACCTCCGCCCCGGGGTGAGAGGAAAAAAGGCGCAAAAGCTCCCCTCCGGCATATCCTGACGCACCAACAATCCCGATCCTGAGTTTTTTCATTATTTTAGATTTTCACAAATAAGTGTTTCGATTTTAGGCCAAAAAAAGGGGAGACACCCGTCTCCCCCTTTTTGCAACAAGGCATGGTGCAGAGTCTAGCGCTTGGAGAACTGGAATCTCTTGCGGGCGCCTTTCTGACCGAACTTCTTGCGCTCCTTCACGCGGGCATCACGGGTCAGGAATCCTTCCTTCTTCAGGGACTCCCGAAACTCCGGATTGATCTCGAGAAGGGCACGGGAAATGCCATGGCGAATCGCCTCGGCCTGGCCGGTCAGACCTCCCCCGGTCACCTTTGCAAAGATGTCGAGCTTCCCGGTCATATTGGTGATCTCGATCGGAGCCTTCACCTGAGTCGCCCACAGAGTCCGGGGAAAGTACTCTTCAAGAGGGCGGTCATTCACTTGAATCTGACCCGTCCCGCTCTGAACACGGACCCGAGCAATGGCCGTCTTTCTTTTTCCGGTCGCGGCACCGCGCCCGTCTTCATTATGCTCCTTCTCCATCAGCGACCTCCTGCAATGGCGTAAACTTCCGGATTCTGGGCCTGATGGGGATGTGCCTCCGCGGCATAGACCTTGAGCCGGCTCATAAACTGGTTGGCAAGTTTGTTTTTTGGAAGCATTCCTTTGACGGCATGAACGATCAGGTGCTCAGGTTTCCTTTCCCGAACTTCCTTGGCCGTTGCCGACTTGAATCCTCCGGGGTAGCCGCTGTGGCGATAATACATCTTCTGGGACCACTTCTTGCCGGTAAAGGCCACCTTGGAGGCGTTCACCACAATCACATAGTCCCCAGCATCCTGGTGGGAGGTGTAAAAAACCTTGTTCTTCCCGCGAAGGAGGGTCGCGACGGCAACCGAAAGGCGTCCGACGGTCTGTCCAGTCGCATCAACGACATACCATTTCTTTCCGGAAAGCTCCTCCGGAGTGGCAATTCTGGTCACTTTTTCCATTGAATCCAATCTCCTCAATGTTTCTTGGGATCCACCTTTAATGGGCGATCTGGACCAGCGGCACCTTTGGCTCGTCATGCCCCGATGGCTGGGGAAGCTTGAGCTTGGCAACCGTTTCCTTGTACGCCTTGTGGACCCTGTCCAAATCCTGGGTAAAAAAAGCCCCCAATTGAGCCAGCGAGGAGTAGAGCGAACCGTCCTGCTTGTCTAAGAAAAGGGAGACGGCGACAGGGGCGGAGCTTTTGTGCTGGGCAAGCAACTTTCTCACAGCCTCGATCTTTGAGAAGAACTCTTCCTCTCCCTGCCTCGCCCGTTCCATCACCGGCAATACGATACAGTCCACCTTCCCGGCAATTCTTGAGAGAGTCGCCATATCGTCCGACCCTTCGGTCATCGATTCTGAGAAGGGAACCACTGAACTTCCAAGCCTTGCAAAAAACTCCACAAGGCTCGACCCAAGCTCCGAGTCAAGAACAAATCTCGGAACACCCACACGGCTTGTGCGTGGTTTTCTGGCGGAGGAAGCGTCGCTTTCCTCTGCCTTTTCAAAGACCGTCGACCGGAGTTCATCAAGGAATCCCTGATTTTCCCGGCGCCAGTTCTTTAAAAGCTGCTTCGCTCCGAACTGAATCAGCGTTGAATAATAATCCCGCCGCATGGCACTCCTGCCAATGTTCCTCCAGGAATAAAAGTCCTCCATGGCGGCAATCGCTGCATCATTGAGCTCGTAGGCTGTCATGTTCTTTGGGCGGTAAACGGCATGGTGCCCGTCATAGAGGCTCCAATCCTTGTAAAGGAGCTCCCTGTTTCCCGTGGCATAGAACAGATCGAAGTCCGGCGAACCGGGAAGGGGCGTCAGGATCATGAGCTGGATCGACTGGAGCTCCCACTCCCTGGCAAGTCGGGCCGTTTCATAAATTGTTTCCTTGTCATCGGTATCGGCGCCGACAACAAACATTCCGTGGATGCGGATTCCGTGCTTTTTGAAGGCCTCCACCGAGCGAACGATCTTCTCATACGTTTGCCGCTTGTTGAACAGATCGAGAGTCTGGGGATTGATCGACTCGAATCCGATGAAAACATTAAAGCAGTTGCTCGCCTTCATGAGCTCAAGCAGCTCAGGATCGAAGGCGGTTTCCGTCCGGATTTGGGCCCCCCATTCCGGAGTCAGCCCTTCCTCGATCATGCGTTTGAGGAGATCTTTTGTCCTTTTTCTGTTGGCGGTAAAGAGATCGTCAGCGAAAAAGACATACTTGGGATTGTTGACACGAATTTCTTCAATGACCCGTTCGATGGAATGCATGCGGAAACCATGTCCGTACATCCCCGGAACAGAACAGAAGGTGCAGGTAAAAGGGCATCCCCGGGAGGTGGCAATCGAGATGAGTCCGCGCTTTTGGGTGTTCCAGCCTTCAACGAGGCTGTAGTCCGGTATCGGGTTCGAGTCAAGGTCCTCTTTCAAGGGACGGTCGGGGTTGTGCATCTTTCGCTCCCCCTTCCAGTAGGAAAGACCGAGAATCTTTTCGATGGAACGGGTTCCGTCCATTGCCTCGATCAATTCAAACAGGGTCTCCTCGCCCTCACCACGAACAACATAGTCCGAGTATTCGAGCGCCTCATCGGCCATGAAAGACACATGCGTCCCCCCGATCACCACAGGAATTCCGGCTTCCCGAACTTTTTGGGCCAGACGATATGACTGGGGAGCGGTTGATGTCAGGGTGGAGATTCCGACAATATCTGCCGAAAGAACTTCCTTCATGTCGATGGGGGCCACATCTTCAATATAGACACGGACATCCCAACCACGGTCGCGAAGCATTGTTCCGAGAAGAATGACTCCGAGTCTCGGAATAGTGAACGCACTATATACATGCAAGTGGGTGGACTTCGGTTCCACCAGCACGAATTTTCTCGCCATTTCCTTCTCCCTTCAGGGGAAGATCCCTCCCGGAAAGCCTATCGGTTCCGGGAGGGCGCCCCGCTATCCGTTTGGATGGATCCTGGCTTTTTTTGCAAGAAGCTGTTCTTCCGTTTCAACGCAGTTGGGATCGGGAATGCAGCATTCGTCGATCGGGCAGACGGCAGCACACTGCGGTTCATCGTGGAAGCCGATGCACTCGGTGCAAAGGTCCGGATCGATCACATAGATCGGATCCCCTTCGCTGATGGCATCGTTGGGACACTCGGGAAGACAGGCCCCGCATGAGATACAGTTATCGGCAATCAGAATGGACATTCAGGCCTCCTTGACCTTTCCTTAATCTAACCCTTCGCCTCTGTCAAACGAGGACGAATGTCTTTACCGCCTCGATACAACGAGGCGGGCCCGGCCGCACCGGGAGAGGTTCATCGTCTCGTAGCTCTTTCATGATAGAAAGAGGCATACACTCACACAGGTTATCAATTTTATAGATATTCGTGGTGAGAAATCAACCCGCTTTCAAAGAATTCCCCAAAGACGGACATCCAAAAAGCGCTGAACCTTCCGTCCTGCCTTCAGATAAGGATCCCTAAATTCAGGAAGAGAAAGCGAGCGAAGGCCTCTCCGAAGAGAATCATCAGGAGTGCGACATACAACAATCCCGTGGCGGCCTGAGTGGAGTGCATGCGTACCGTCTTGTAGGCCAGGACAGAGATTGCCAACCCACCCACAACCCCGATGAGTAGACGCCCCCAGAGGTAAAGCCCCTGAAATGACTCCAGAAGAAGCCCTTCGGCAAATCCCGGCTGGGAGCTCCAGTTCCGGATTGTCAGGATTCCCGACAGAAGTGCCGTTCCCGATGCCATGATGAGCAGGACCCGAACGAGAAATTCGAGCGGCTCAATGGGGAGAGTCGGATTCGTCAGATAAAAGTGCCCCCAGTTCATGGCAAGAAGGACGGATCCCAAAAGGAATGCCCCCACAAAAAATGTGAGGAGAAGAAGGATCCCGGCAACAGAAACGGACAAGGACCGATTGAGCACCAGGGCTGCCCCTCCCACGGCTCCCAAAAGCAGTGTTCCCGAAATGTTCAATACCGGTCGGGAAAGACGTCGCGAGCGATCCCAGGAAACAAAGTTGATCAAGACATTATAAAGAATGAGGCCCACAGTCCCTCCCAATATCAGGGAAACGGTGGTCGTGCCGGCAGGATCGTCGGAAGAATGTGAAAATGACAGGCCGGAAGGCCCCAGGGCAAAGAGGGCTCCCCCCGATGCCAGAAGAAAGAGAAGTCCATGGAGCCTGTAGAATGATCGGTTGACCGAGGGATACCGATAGAGGAAGGTCATGAAAAAGGCCCCTCCCGCCGTCGTTTGAAGAAGGAGGAGACCAAAAACATTGGGATGAAAGATCATCGAAAGTCCTGTCCCTTTAGGAATGGGGGGTTGATTTATCAGACCAGGAAGTGCGCGTTTCCGAGACGGTGACCCCCACACGACCGACAGGAAAGGGAAGAGGAGCCGGCTCCTTCCAGAGGGTCAACGTCACGGCTTCCACTCCGGGAAAGCTCTCCATGATCCGGTCGACGATATGATCGCCCAGGCGCTCGAGAAGAAAAAACTCCGTAGGTTCAACACAGGATCGGATTTCTCGAAGGAGGCGATCATAGTCCACTGTCTTGGAAAGGAGATCGTTTCCCCGTTCCGGCCTCTCAAGACGGCATTCTCCGGAGACGAGCACCGTCTGGGGACGGGATCTTTCCCGGGCCCCGGTCCCGATTTTCACGGACAGGGAGAGGGCCTCAAAAAAGAGGGTTGGCGCCATCCTCAGGGAGTCCCCCCTTCCGACGGCAGCTTCCGGTTGATCAGAATATGGACAGGATCCCCCCCAACAGTTCCCTCCACAGGAGCAGATCCGCTGTACTCTCCGCTTGCCACAAGAGTGCTTCCTGATTCAAGGGAGAGACGGGCAACCAGTCTGACGGGACCCTGCAGGGTAATTCCCGTCAGTCGGACGTCCTTCTGGGAAATTTCAAACGGAACCGGGAATGTTGGATGAACAAAGAGAACCCGGGCAACCGGGAGCCAGTCCGGAGAGGTCGGCCCCTTCATGAGTGCCACAACGGACAGGCTGCCATGGGTCATCCAGAGGGGAACTTTTGGGTCAAGATCCACCTCCCCGACGACCTTTCCCGGCGAGGGAGCCGGGAATGTCGCCCCTCCCTTCTGGGTGCATCCGGTCAGACCGAAGAAAAGAAGTGCTCCCATCAACCATAGACCCGGACGACACATGCCCTTCGGACGTGCTTTCATAGGAATCATCTTTCCCCCTCTCTTCGTCGCCTAAGGCGAAACGATGACAAACTCTTCAATATGGTAAAGTGGATCGCTCTTGACGATGACCTTTTTTCGGATAATTTGCTGAACAGCATCAAGAAAGGGTTTCTCTGCGGCCATCTCGGCCTCCACATCGGGATGGACATAGAGGATCACACGACGGTCCTTCCCTCCTCGTCCGGAAGGAAGCTTCCGCAGATCCTCAAAGATTTCATAGATGATTGTCCGCACCGACTTGACGTACCCTTTTCCGTCGCAGTAGGAACATGTTTCCCCCAAAAGGTGCACGAGGTCTTCCCGAACTCGCTTTCTGGACATTTCGACGAGCCCGAGGTCTGAGATCCTGAGGGCATTTGTCCGGGCCTTGTCTCGGGACAACAGTTCCTGCAGCCCCTGGAAGACTCTTTCGCGATTCTTTTCCTTCTCCATATCAATAAAGTCGAGGATGATGATTCCTCCGATATTGCGAAGCCTGAGTTGATGGGCAATTTCCTCCACAGCCTCGAGATTTGTCTTGAGAATGGTCTCTTCGGGATCTTTCTCTCCCACAAATCGGCCCGTATTGACGTCAATAACGGTCAGCGCCTCGGCACGGTCGATGACAAGATACCCCCCCGACTTCAACCACACCTTCTTTTCGAGGGCTTTCGCCACCTGAGGATCGACATTGTACTCTCCGAAGAGGGAGGTTTTTCTGTTCCAAAGCTCCACCTTCGACGCATAGGCCGGGAGATAGGTCTTCACGAATTCAAGAACGCGCTGATATTCCTTCTGGTTGTCGATCACCAGCCGATCGACATCATTGGTCAGATAGTCGCGAATCGTCCGGAAAACCACATCGAGATCGACCCGAACCAGGGCTGGAGCCTTTGCCTGTTCGTACTTTGCCTTGATGTCCTCCCAAAGGAGATCGAGGAAGACCATATCCATCCTCGCCTCGTCCTCGGTCATTCCCTCGGCAACCGTCCGGATGATGTAACCTCCCTTGTGCGTCCGGAGCGAGCTGACAAGATCCTTCAGGCGATGTCGCTCTCCCTCGTTGGTGATGCGCCGAGACACTCCGATGTGATTTACCTGAGGCATATAGACAAGGTAACGGCCGGGAAGGCTGATATAGGTTGTTGCCCGAGGACCCTTGGTGCTGATGGGGTCCTTTGTCGTCTGCAGCAAAACCTCCTGGGAATCCAAGAGAATCTCTTCGATCGGCCGTCGACCTGATTTTTTGGGGGGAGGTGGAGGGGAGGGAGCCGATTCTTCTTCAGTGAGAGCGGGAGCGGCAGTGAGAGCGGGAACGGCAACACTTTCCTCCTCCGGAGGAGCCGCAGGTGCATCGTCCTGAAGGGCATCCGGCAGAACTTCGGAGCCTTCGACAAAGATGTCGTCGACATACAGGAAGGCCGCTTTTTCAAGGCCGATGTCCACAAAGGCTGCCTGCATTCCAGGAAGGACCTTGCTGACTTTCCCCTTGTAAATATTGCCCACGATCCCTTGGGCCTGCTTTCTGTCAAAAAAATATTCAACAAGGCGCCCCCCCTCAATAATGGCAACCTTTGTCTCCTCCTCGGTGACATGAATCAATATCTCAGAACCCATAAGCTTTTCCTCCAATGCAAAAAATCAACACAACTTTTTAAAGAGCCGTCCCCATCTGGGGTGGCTCTCCTCACAATCGACAGCCTATGAGTCGATATTTCGCTCGAAAGGGTTGTCTCGAACCGGCCTTACCGCTTCGCATAGAAACGAATATTCAAAAGAAGGGCGAGAGATCCTAGGGACACAATCATCGCTGACCCTCCATAACTCATGAGGGGCATGGGAACACCCACCACGGGGAGGACTCCCAGAACCATCAGCGCATTGATCAAAAAGCCAAACAAAAAAAATCCCGAGACTCCCGATGCCAGATAAAAACCCACCGGATCACGACACTCGAGAGCGGTTCGAGTGGCAAACCAGACGAGATAGGCCATGAGCGACAGAAAAAGAAGAGCTCCCGCAAATCCCCACTCTTCGGTGAAGACGGCAAACACAAAATCGGTCTGGGCCCCGGGAAGAAACTGGTATCGGACCTGTGTCGCCCCTGAAAGCCCTTGACCAAACCATCCCCCCGATCCAACCGCAACGATAGACTGAATCGTATGGTAGCCCATTCCCGACGGATCGGAAGCGGGGTCAATGAAGGCGCGAATACGATCCTTCTGGAATTCATGAAGATGCGTCCAGAGAACCTCCCATGCCACGGGAAAAAAGGCGAGCCCGCCGATCAGAGAGATGCCCACAACCCTGGAAGGAATTCCCTTGAGAAGAATGTAGACGGAAAAGATGATTGTGAGTTCCACTGCCGTCCCGAGGTCCGGCTGGCGGGCGATCAGAAAAGCCGGAAGAAGGGTGGCAATGGCGCTTCCGGCGAAAAGCCCGGGAGTGAGGTGAACATCTTTTCCGTTCCGGAGAAGAGTGGCCGTCAGAAAAAATATAAGGGCCAGAATCATGAATTCGGAGGGCTGGACCTGAAACCAGCCGACACCGATCCAGCGTCTTGCTCCATGGCTCTGATGGCCGAAAAGGACGACCACAAAAAGGAGGGTCAGAACAATTCCATAGATGATCCGGGCATTCCTGACCAGAAGGGTGTAAGGGACCATCAGGATTCCCGCCGACACAAAAAGGCCCACGATCTCCCAGATTCCTTGCTTCATCGCAAGGTAAGGGGCCACCGAATAGAGCGTCAGGAGATCGATTCCCAAAACACCTCCCAGCGCCACGAGAAAGAGAGGATGGACCTTCAGGATGTAGGCGACGACCTCGTTCTTCACAGGGGTCTTCCTCCCGTAAGAAGAGGGGTGGGAGGAGCGACGGGGGAAGGAAGCTCGGTGGAATGGATGACGTAGTACATCCTGAAGACCTCTCGAGCCACCGGTCCGGCCACATCCCCCCCATCCCCCCCGTTCTCGATCAGCACCGCCACGACAATGCGGGGGGAGTCGAAGGGACCAAAGCCAACGAACCAGGAATCCGCCCGGGGACGCTTTTTATCCTTGTTGGGCCCCCGGTTGCTCACGACCTGGGCCGTTCCGGTCTTTCCCGCGATGGCAAAAAAGGGAAGATTGACGGGATGGCCTGTCCCATGGGGAGCCGCCACCACATCCCTGAGGTCGGCCTTCACAATCGCAAAATCCTTCACCGGGAGACCCACCGAAGACAAGGATGTCTTCTGCTTCCCAAGCCGCAGGTGGGGAGAAGATATCTGGCCGTTCATCGCGACCGCCCCCATGAGTCGGGCCATTTCCAGAGGGGTGACCGTAAGGTATCCCTGGCCGATCGCCAGGGGGGGGGGGTCTCCCCCGGGTACCAGGGGGCGTGCAGATACTTCTTCTTCCAGGCCCGATCGGGAACGACCCCGGAAAGCTCAGCAGGAAGATCAATTCCTGTCTTCTGTCCCAGTCCGAAATCCCTTGCCACCCGGGCAATGGCATCAGGCCCCAGCTTCATCCCCAGGGTATAGAAAAAAATGTCGCATGACTGTTCGATCGCCCGGTGAAGACGAAGAGTTCCATGCCCCCCCTTTTTCCAGTCATGAAAGATCACCGACCCCACGCGAAAGGTTCCCCCGCAGCGAAAGGTCTTGTCCGGATCCAGCTTGCCTTCCTGCAAACCTGACATCGTTGTCACGATCTTGAAGACCGAGCCGGGAGGATAGAGTCCTTGGGTGGCCCTGTTCGTCAGCGGATGATCCTGAGCATGGACAAGCGCACTCCAACGGACGGTGCTCATCGCCTGAGAGAGCTCCCCCGGGCTGTAGGCGGGATGGCTGGCCATCGCCAGCACCTCCCCGTTCCGGGGATCGAGAGCCACAACCGCCCCTCTTCTGTCTCCCAGCATCCGTTCGGCAACGGACTGGAGGCGAACGTCGATCGTCAGCCGGAGAGAGCGGCCCTCACCCGGTGGCTTTTCTCTCAGGCTCTTGATCATGGCCCCATGAGAGTTGACAAGCTGGCGCCGCAATCCCGGCGTTCCCTGAAGCCATCCATCGTACTCTTTTTCTATGCCGGATTTCCCGACCCCCGTTCCCGGAGGAAGATGGCGATAGAGGGAGCGCTTGAGATCTCCCGGGGTGAAGGATCCTACATAACCGAGAAGATGGGCGGCAAGATTGTTGTCCGGATAAATCCGCTTGGGCATAATCTGGATAAAAAAGCCGGGAAGGCGGTAGAGATCCATATTGACCCGTCCGACCTGGGCCATCGAAAGGCCGGCGAGCAAAGGAATGGGCACATGGGAGGGAAGGACAAATCCAAGGGAGCGAGTGGAGCGAAGAAGGCGGGAGACGGGAATCCCCAGATCGGTCGCCACCCATCGGATCTCCTGGGAACTCCGAACCTCACCGGGAATCTCGAAGAGGGCAAATTCCGGTCCGTTATGAACCAGAACAACGCCGTTCCGGTCGGTGATCTCTCCTCGCAAGGGAGGAATCGGCGTCGCTTTTACGATGTTTTCTTGGGCCAAGGCAAGGTAATGCTTATGCTTGATGACCTCAACGACATAAAGTCGTATGACCACCACCGAAAGACCGGCCCAAAAAAGCAGGATGAGTCCGCGGAAGCGGGCTCTGGGGGTCCCCAGTAAACTTCTTTTAAGGGAGCGGGAGTCCAATGCCATGATGTTTTCGTGGACGAAGCCT
>JAKAAM010000058.1 GCA_021802325.1 Nitrospirota bacterium | reverse complement strand
GTAATCATACCGAGCCGATCGATACCGGCAAGCTTGACGACATCCATCAGATGGACGACAGTCCCGTAGTCGACCTTTTTGTCCGCCTTCAGATAGACAACGACACGTTTGTCTTCCTTATAGCGGCGGGCGAGGAGGGCCGAAAGCGCCTCCCATGTCACGGCATGTCCATTCACATAGATCTGCTTGGAGGTCGTGACGCTGACAATCACCTTGGGAACCGGCTTTTTCAGGCTGTTGGCGCTGGTCTTCGGCAAATTGATCTTGAGCCCCCGATAAAGGAGGGGCGTCGTCACCATGAAGATGATCAGGAGAACGAGGACAACATCGATGAAGGGCACCATGTTGATCTCGGACAACATGCGATTGCGATTGGACCCTGAATCAAATTTCACAAGTTCTCCCGCCCGATTGGGCCCGATTGGGGTAGAAAGACAACAAGGGGACTTATTCTTTCCAGCGGCCTTCCGCCATCAGGTTCAAAAGTTCCATATTGAAGGACTCGGCCAGAGATTCTATGGACCGGATTCTTTGAAGAAAATAGTTGTAGGCAATCACGGCGGGAATGGCGGCAAAGAGTCCGGAGGCGGTCGTCACCAAGGCATCCGCGATCCCGGGAGCCACGGACGCGATGCTGACAGAGGACTGATGGCTGATGTCCCGAAAGGCATGGATAATGCCCCACACGGTCCCGAAAAGCCCCACAAAGGGTGAGATGTTGGCCGTTGTCGCCAGGATCTGAAGATAGGACTCAAGGCGCGTGAGATCCTCCTGTCGGGCCTGCAAAAGCGTCCGATGAATGATTTCAATCTCGCTCTCCCGCACTTCGCCTCCCCGACTGACCGCTCTCTCCTCGATGCCCTTGATTTTCTCGTAGGCGCTGCGAAACATGAAGGCCAATGTGGATCGGCGAAACTCTCCGGCATCCTGGTAAAGGCGGGAAAAGCGGTCCGCCTTCTTGAAAGCCTTGATGAAGCCTCGATTCTCAGCGTTCGTCTTGGAGATCGCATACCATTTGTAGAAGATGACCCCCCAGCTGAGAGAGGAGAGAAAGATGAGAAATCCAAGGACAATTTCGGCAAGAAGGCTGATCTGGTTAATGAAGTTGAAAAGATTCATTGACGTTTATCCTCGGACAGGGGGATGAAAGTGGGAGAGGAGGGATTTCAGAGTCTTTTCCTTCAGGCCATCAAAAGAAAAAGGTGAGAGGTGACAGGCAGGAAAAGATCCGAAGATGGTCTGACGCAAGGAGCCCCCTACGGCATTGGCGACAGAAACAAGAAGAATTCAAGCAGGAAAGAGCGACACAAAGCCGGGCGACGCAAAGCCGTTAATTTTGATCCGGACAGAAGCAATGGCGGGGCCGACGGGGCTCGAACCCGCGACCTCTGGCGTGACAGGCCAGCGCTCTAACCAGCTGAGCTACGGCCCCAGAAGAAAACATGGGGAATAAGGAAGGACCCCCTCCACCTGACCCGGAAGCGAGATGCACACCTAAAGTTCTTCGGGATGCGACACTCGACGGAAGATTGTAGGGTGCCTCGAGAGAAAAGTCAACAAAAAAACTCCGAATTTCCGGGAATTCCGCTCTCCCCACTTTCTTGATTATCGGGTGGATCAAAACGAGAAATCAACTCCTGCCAGAACGGAGTTTGAGGTCACATTCGAAAAGCTTCCGCTGGCAAAGGCTCCCTGAGCTGTTCCATAGCCCTCGAGAGCCGCCCCGCCTTTGGAGAGGAAGGAGCCAACCCCCATGTTCAACATCCACTGCCATTCGGCAAAAAGCGAAATGGCTGTTCGGTCGCCCCCATAGAGCCAATAGCGGTCCGCCACACCAAACTCGATCACATTGTCAAAGTTTCCCGGAAGCTGCTGTGCCACACCCGAAAACGTGGGTTGCTCCAACATGTCGACCTGATTGGCCGTCAGAATGATCATGTCGGAGCCACTGCCTGTCTCTTCGACCACCCCGGGAAGTGTCGGCTCGTAATCGGCCTCCACAAACCAGGACATGTAGGACAAGCCTGAAATGGCCGCCACTCCGGCTCCAAAAAGAGCGGGATTGGCAACCAGGGCCGAGGCCGGATCGACCGCTATTTCCCAGGCGCCAAAGATGTTCAGGCCCCCATCAGGGATCGGATTGAGGGAAAGGTCCACCCCTTCCCGATGGTAGATTCCGTCAGGCGAGGCTCCCCCCCCTCCCGAAAGGGAGAGCGCCGACTCACCGACAAGGGCGAACAGTCCGATCCTCTCTCCATTTGTCGACCCCCATCCGCCGAATGACTGGGTCAGGTGGGCAAAAACGGCAAACCCGTTGTTCTCCCCGGGGACTCCGGCCGCGGCCGCACCACTGGAAAAAGGGGCTCCGTCAGGATTTCCATAAAGGCCCGAGTTCGGCATGAGGGAGATCGACAGGCGGGTTTCGCAGGGGTCCGCGGAAAAGGACTGATCGCTTCCGCACCCATTTTCAAAAAAATAGCCGAAATAGCGAAGGGCGGTGTGGTTGTTCTTCATCTGAAAGCGATCGGCGTCGTAATAGGCCGGAAGAACGAGCGACCCATAGTCGGCAAAGGAGGCCATGGAGCTGTTTGTGACGATCTCAGGGGCTCCCGGCAAATAGTCGTACATCATGTAGGGAGTCCCCTCCCCTTTCTGCAGGGCCCGACGACTCGAAAACGGAGGATCCTGACTCACATCTCCGGCATAGAGGTTGAGAAGGGTCGTCCCAAAAAGGGCATCGAACCTGACCCAGAGGCTTTCCACGGAAAATGCCGTCTTGTCGAGGACCGGCCCCGTAACCCCCGGTTCGGCCCAGAATGAAATCGACGGAGACAGCAGCCCCCCCGACAGGACTGTCCATGGATCAGGGGAAAAGGCACCATTTGACCAAGAGCTTGACGACGGCGCACCATTTCCCCCCAGAGTCACCGGAGAAATCTTCGAGGAATCCTGATTCCCCAGGGTTGCTTTCCGGGAGGGAGTGGCCACCCCCACCAAGGACTGTCCTCCATAGGCCATCGTCATGTGGAAACCGATGGGAAAGTAGTTTTGGGCCTCCGGCCTTTCAAATAGGAGGTCGAGACCATTGGCCACCCCGGTGGTGGAAAGCATGAAGCCCCTGTCGCGAAAAAAGTTTCCTTCATCGGAAAGCTTGGGCCATTGGATATGGCAGAAGGCGCAAGGAAGGTCATAGCTTCGGGAAAAGCCTGCATAGGCGTAAGATTTGGAAACCATGAAAAGCACGATCACAAGGGAGAGGCAAATCTTCAGGATCATGCCGCCTCCGGGAAGAGTCCGGACGGAGCTCATGCGTTTCCCTGACCAAAAACCGGAAAGGCAGAGGGAACCTCCTCCCAGACATCGACATGCGCCAGCATCCTTCGCATTCAGAAAACCTGTCGCCCCCCCAAGAACAAGTGTGTCTGACCTTTTTCCCCATAAAGATGTCCAGGCTGACGCCCCGTCCCCAAAAACTGGGCCAGATTCCCCCGGGCCTCAAGGTCAAAGGTAAAGTCAAAACGGGAGACATCTCCCGAAGACAGACGGTCCACCTCTCCCTGCCCCACCAGGGTCAGGGAGCTGTCCGAGGCTTCAACGTGGGGAAGAACGATTTTTCCGGGCTCTTCCCGAACCACAATCTCTCCCTTCCTGACTCCCACGGCAGAAAGGAGCATATTGGCCAGGGGATTGGAGCTTTTCAGGGAGAGATCGTGGAAGGTGATGCGGGCAGAGTGGAGACTCAGCGCCGAAAGGGAGAGGTGCTCGAAGCGGAGGGCCGAGATCTGCCCCGAGCCTGACGACTGCGGCGACGGGGAGGACGGCTTTCCCGACCTGACTGTCAGGTCCTCGTAGTGAAGAATGTAGGGAACCCCCACGGAGGTGGCTCGGGCCGTCAGAACAAGCCCGCTCTCCTTTGAGATCTCCGAGAGAAAGGCCTCGGGTTGCGTTTCAAGCCAGATCCCATAGGACCCCAAGAGCAATGCCACGACGACAAGGACAATCATTCCGATCTTCTTGCCTTTCACCCACCCTCCTTATTCACAAAGACTCTCAAAATCACATAATCCCCCGAAGAAAGGGCATCCTTCAAGAACGCTAACACATCCCTCCTCAAAGGGTCCATTCATACGGCCCGGCCAGGCCTAGGGAACGGATGCCCGCAGCCTCCGATAGCGACGAAGAGCCGCCTCGCGACTCTCGGAAAGGTCGACGAGCGGCTCCGGGTAACCATTTGGGCTCGCCGAACGCTCCGAAGCGGGGGAGGAGGATCGTTTTCGGGGCACATGGATGTCTGCGTCGGACAGAGCGGTCAGCTCAGGGAGGAATCGGCGGACATAATGGCCGTGAGGATCGTAACGCTGCCCCTGAAGGACAGGGTTGAAAATCCGGAAAAACGGTGCCGCATCGGTCCCGCATCCGGCCACCCACTGCCATGACGCCGCATTGTTGGCCGGATCGTAGTCAAGG
>JAKAAM010000015.1 GCA_021802325.1 Nitrospirota bacterium | reverse complement strand
GGTTGAGTCGATCCCTCCTGAAAGGGCGCACACAAGATGGTCTTCCTTGACGGTGGCCCGAAAGCGCTTTTCCGGTGAAGGCTCCTCCCCACAGGATCGCTCCGAACGCTTCGAACGTCCCTCCCGGTCCCCCCGAACCTTCCGGGATGAAGGGCCCCCGCGCAGCGACCGGAGACCCGCACCCTCCCAGAGACCCTCCCGTGAATCGGACAATGAGCGGCCCCGAAAGCGCTTTTCCGGTGAAGGCTCCTCCCCACAGGATCGCTCCGAACGCTTCGAACGTCCCTCCCGGTCCCCCCGAACCTTCCGGGATGAAGGCGCCCCGCGCAGCGACCGGAGACCCGCACCCTCCCAGAGACCCTCCCGTGAATCGGACAATGAGCGGCCCCGAAAGCGCCTTTCCGGTGAAGGCTCCTCCCCACAGGATCGCTCCGAACGCTTCGAACGTCCCTCCCGGTCCCCCCGAACCTTCCGGGATGAGGGGGCCCCGCGCAGAAATGAGACCAGTCCATTCGCCAAACGGAAAAATGGGGAGGATTCTCGTTCACAAAAACAGGAGAAGGGCTTTTCGAAATTCACGAACCGAAAGTCTGGTCCCAAAGGACGGGGAGGACCAACAAACCCGTCGCGCCCCAAAAAGACATGACGGAGATCCCCATGGCTTCCTCCTTTTCCAGTGAAGATTCCGGAAACAAGGAAATTCGTCAAAGACTGCGATCACCCAGAGAACGGCTGGGAGGCTATGCCGTCCTCCCCCGTCTGATCGACAAGATCCGACTGAGAGCCGCTGACCGACTGCCTCCGGAATATCGTTCCAACCTTCTGCGAAGCTGCGATCCGGCTACCGGATTTTATCCTCTGGACGGACGGTTCCTCGAATTTACCGGGCTTGATCCCTCCGAACTGGAACGAGAAATTTTGTCCGCTCCGGACGACGAGACAGTCTTGGCCTGGGTCAACGCCCATGCGACACCTCACTCTTCTCTCGAAAGGGAGTTGTGGTCCGCTTCATTCCACACGCTGACTCCTGATGACAGGAGAACGGAGCACCGGAAAAAAACCTATCCGACCCTCGCCCATCGACCTGACATCGGGACCCTGTCTCCATTCGACCTGATCGACATCGACGAGGCCCGGCCCCTTTCCTGATGCCGTGGTCCATAGATTCAATTTTTACTTCGGTTTGCTAGAATGCTCCTGTTCCGGAACATGACCATCCGAAGGGATTTCTGAATTTTTTTTCGAGAGGACATCCGATGTATCGTTCCCACTTCATTGCCGATCTTTACAGTTTTTCTCCGGGCTCTGCCGTGACAGTCGCTGGATGGGTCCACACGGTCCGGGACCATGGAGGACTCCTCTTCATTGAGCTCCGCGATCGCTCCGGCCGAATGCAGTGCGTGATCGACGCCAAGGAACACCCTGTCATGGAGGCAATGGCAAAAACCCTCAGGGACGAGTGGGTCATATCAATCCATGGGGCCCTGGCCTCCCGCCCCGAAGGGACGATCAACTCGGAAATGCCCGGTGGGCATCTCGAGATCCGTGTTTCCACACTGCGTGTTCTCAATGCCGCCCTCACACCTCCATTTCCTGTGGGAGAAAACGAAGGTGTCTCCGAGAGCCTGCGACTGACCCACCGCTATCTCGACATTCGATCCCCTCATTTGATGGAGGCTCTCAGGTTCCGCTCCGAACTGACATCCCTGATCCGAAACTATATGGTCTCCCATCACTTCTGGGATATAGAAACCCCGCTTCTCACCCGCTCGACCCCGGAAGGGGCCCGGGACTTTCTCGTCCCGTCCCGTCTCGAGCGCGGCTCCTTCTATGCTCTCCCCCAATCTCCCCAGCTTTTCAAGCAACTGTTGATGGTGGGGGGTATCGAACGCTACTTCCAGGTGGCCCGCTGCTTCCGTGACGAGGATCTGCGCGCAGACCGTCAACCCGAGTTCACCCAGGTCGATATCGAGGCCTCCTTTTTGACGCGCGACCAGTTTCTGGGAATCATCGAGGGACTTTTCTGCGACATTTTCAAAGCCTTCAAGAACATCACCCTTTCACGGCCTTTCATGCGTCTCACGCATGCCGAAGCCATGGAGAAATACGGAAGCGACAAACCGGATCTGCGTTTCGGAATCCCGATCGTCGATATTTCCTCGATTGCCCAGAACACCTCCTTTGCCGTTTTCACTCAAACGCTGGGCAACGGGGGGACGGTCAGGGGCATCCGGTTTCCAGGAGGAGCCTCCAGAAGTCGAAAGGAAGTGGAGGACCTGACCGCCTGGGCCCAGGGACAGGGAGCCAAGGGGCTCGCGTGGATCAAGATCGAACAAACGGGACCGGCAAGCCCCATACTCAAGTTCATCCCTGAGCCCCTCCAGAAAGAAATATCCGAGACAATGGAGGCAGAGCCTGGAGATCTGCTCCTCTTTATCGCAGATACCCTTCCCCAGACACTCAAGATCCTGGGTCTTCTCAGGAACCATGTGGCGAAAATCGCGGGTCTGATCGACTCCTCAAAGACTGCGCTGCTCTGGGTCGTCGACTTCCCGCTGCTTGAATGGAATCCCGATGAAAAACGCTACGAAGCGGTGCATCACCCCTTTACATCCCCCCACCCGGACGACATGGCCATCCTTGCCGATACCCCGGAGCTGACCCGGTCTCTCGCCTACGATCTTGTCTATAATGGGACGGAGGTGGGAGGAGGGAGCATCAGAAATCATGAGATCGAACTTCAGAGAAGGGTCTTCGACCTGATCGGGATGACGGAGGAGGAGGCCACCAGACGGTTCGGATTCCTCCTTGAAGCCCTTTCCTACGGGGCTCCCCCGCACGGGGGGATGGCCATCGGACTTGACCGGCTGGCCATGCTTCTTCTCGGACGGGATTCCATCCGGGATGTGATGGCGTTCCCCAAGACACAAAAAGGAAGCTGCCTGCTCACTCAGGCTCCGGCTCCCGTTGACTCGGCCCAGCTCAAGGAACTCGGGCTCAGGCTGGCATAAGCCTCAGGGAATGATGTCCTCGATCCCGTACTTCATCATGCGATAACGAAGCTGCCTGGGAGTGATTCCAAGAGCCCGGGCAGCGCGGGTTTTGACATATCCATACCGTTTCAGAACCGCCTCGATCTGCTCCTTTTCGAGGCTCGACACCGCCCCGAGAAGTCCATCGGTGGCCTCCCCCATCGCTGGAACGCCCTCCGAAGACTCATGCGGTCGCCCGACGACGACCCCTCCTCCTGGCGGCAGTTCACGCTCCGGATGGGGAGCCTTGGGATAGAGCGTCATCGCCCGCCCCGCATCATCCCGCGTAATGGTGGCGCCATGCGCCATCACGACCAGACGCTCCATCATGTTTTCAAGCTCCCGGACATTGCCGGGCCAATCGTAGTTCACCAGCATGTCCATCGCGCCTGGCTCCACAACCACAGTCCGGTCGTTGTCCCGGTTGAACCGGTCCAGAAAATGTTCGACAAGGAGCGGGACATCCTCCTTGCGTTGCCTGAGGGGAGGCAGAAAGAGCGGGACGACGTTCAGCCGGTAGTAGAGATCTTCCCGGAACTGGTTTCGCCGGATCATTTCCTCGAGATTCCGGTTTGTGGCGGCGATGATCCGAACGTCGACGGGTATGACTCGATTTCCCCCGATTCTCTCGACCGAGCGCTCCTGGAGGACGCGAAGGAGCTTGACCTGAACGGCCGGGGTGATTTCCCCGATTTCATCCAGAAAGATCGTTCCGGTGTCGGCAGCTTCGAATTTTCCTGGCCTGGCGATGTGCGCTCCCGTGAAGGCCCCCTTTTCATGGCCGAACAGCTGGCTTTCCAGAAGGGTCTCCGGGATCGCGGCACAGTTGATCTGAACGAAGGGTTTTTTCGCCCGGGGACTCAGGAAATGGATCGCCTTTGCGATGACCTCCTTTCCGGTCCCGCTCTCTCCCTGAATCAACACCGTCGCCCGACTGGCCGCAACCTGGTAGACAGACTCGGCAATCTGGTTCATCACCTTCGAACGTCCGATCCAGCCATCGATGGCATATCGGTCTTTCAGGGCATGTTCGAGGCGGTGGGTCTCGTCGATCAAGCGCTGATTTTCTTCCGAAAACCGTTGCCGGAGCAGGACTGCCTGGACAATGGTGGACCCGATGATCGACAAAACCCGCTTATCTTCCTCGAGATCGCGCTCCCCTTCGGTCATGTCGCAATCGGCCGAAAGAACGCCAAGCTTCATGCCCTGGAAGATCAGAGGGACGGCGATGAAGGCCATTTTCTTGCGCCCCACCCCCTTCCGGGCCCCTGTCCTGTTCAGAAAGCGGGGTTCGGCTCCGATATCGGGAACGATGATCGGCAATCCTGTTGAAAGGACCGTTCCCGTGATTCCCTCCCCGATTTTGAAACGCCCCTTTTTCTTCTCTTCATCGGACATCCCGTAGGCGAGCTCGGTCATGAGTTCGTTCGTATCCCGCTTCAGGAGAAGGATGGCCCCCCGATGGAGATTGAGTTGGGTGTCCATGATTCCAAGAATATGATCGAGCGCCGAATCGAGGTCGGGAGAGCTGGCGAGTTCCCGGCTAATCTCGAAGAAGGCTGTGAGCTCCCGTATGATTTTTTGTTCGTGGTTCATAGTCTCCACCAAAAAAAAGGCCTGAACAGAACATCGTGTCCAGGCCCTCCGAATCATGTCAGGGGCCCGGATTCAAAAACCGGCGGCCCCATTGCCGAAAGCTTCCATCCAAAAACTAGACGTCAAAGTAAAGGAAGAACTCGTGCGGATGAGGCCGGAGACGGACGGCATCCACTTCCCGCTTGGTCTTCAGGCTGATCCATGTCTCGATCAATTCCGGCGTGAAGACACCCCCCTTCAGAAGGAACTCATGATCCTTCTCGAGGGCTGCAAGGGCTGCATCGAGGCTACCCGGCATCTGCTTGATCTTCTTCTTCTCCCGATCGGAAAGCTCGTAAAGATCCTTGTCGAGCGGAGCCGGAGGCTCGAGCTTTCTTTCGATCCCGTCGAGACCGGCCATCAGAAGAGCCGAAAAGACGAGGTAAGGGTTGCTGCTGGGATCGGGCGTCCGAAACTCGATCCGCTTGGCCTTCTCGCTCTTCGAATACATCGGGATCCGAACGCAGGCCGAACGGTTCCGTTTTGAATACATGAGGTTGATCGGAGCCTCGTACCCGGGCACAAGCCTGCGGTAAGAGTTGGTTGTCGGGGCGATAAAAGCCAGAAGCGCCGGGGCGTGGTGGATCAGACCCCCGATGTAGTGGCGGCAGAGCTCGGAAATGTCCCCGTATCCGCCCTTCTGATAGAAGAGGTTCTTCCCGGCCTTCCAGAGGCTCTGGTGAACATGCATTCCGGACCCGTTGTCCTGAAAGAGCGGCTTGGGCATGAAGGTCGCGGTCTTCCCGTATTTGAAGGCCGTGTTTTTCACCACATATTTGTACTTCATGACGTTGTCGGCCATCTTGGTGAGAGTGTCGAAGCGCATGGCGATTTCGCACTGGCCTGCGGTGGAGACCTCATGATGATGGGCATCGCAACGGATACCGACTTGCTCCATGGTCAGGACCATCTCGCTTCGAAGATCCTGGAGAGAGTCGGTCGGAGGCACAGGGAAGTATCCTTCCTTGTGGCGCACCTTGTATCCCAGGTTCGGCTCCTCTTCCCGACCCGTGTTCCAGGTCCCCTCGATCGAATCGACGGAATGGTGGGAGAAGTTGGACCCTGAGCCGTAACGAACATCGTCGAAAACGAAGAACTCACATTCAGGACCCCAATAGGAAATATCCGCGAGCTTCTTGAGGTAATTCTCCGCCCGCTGAGCGATATAACGCGGATCCTTGGCATAGGATTCGCCGGAAATCGGATCCTTGATGTTGGCAATCAGGGAGAGCGTCGGAACCTGGGTAAACGGATCGAGGAAGGCCGACTTGGAATCCGGCAGAAGAAGCATGTCGGACTCATTGATGGTCTGGAACCCGCGGATACTGGACCCGTCAAAACCGATTCCCTCTTCGAACAGCTCTTCCGTCAGCTGATGAGATGTCATGGAATAGTGTTGCCAGGTACCAAGCAGGTCGGCGAACTTGATGTCGATAATCTGCACGTTGTTTTTCTTCGCATAGTCCAGAACTTCTTTCGGGGTCATTCGTTAACTCTCCTAAAGAATTGTGGATAATGGCACCTTTAACAAAAGGCGCCGCGCCCGGAACACAAAAAAAGGGCATCTTCATGACCTGTCATGAAGACGCCCTTGTCTTCGCATATCTTTTTCCCTGCCTGCTGGATGCCGGATACAGCTCCGCACTCCTCGTTGAGTCAAAGACTACACGTTGGACAAAAAAAACGCAATACTTGATCACAAAAAAGCCAATTGTCGATTTTTATTCCTCAACAAGGGATGAATTCCTTCATTCGGACCCCCTGAAATGGATCGGTGCATTGCTTTCCCTATTCGGTTAGAATCAGGGAAGGTGCCATATCCGTTCCCCCTTTACACAAAGAGGTTGATGCGTGAAGAAGGTTCAGGTTCTTGTCATCGGAGCGGGTTCTGCTGGTCGATATGCGGCGCGTGAAGCCGCACGACTTGGTCGGGAGGTCCTGATTGCCTCCACTCCTCCCTTCGGTGGACTTTGCATCCTGAAGGGGTGCATGCCCTCCAAGGCCCTTCTCCGATCAGCCCACGAGCTTTATGCCGCGAAAGCCGAACTCGCCGACCTTGGGATCGACCATGCCGGAACCTTCTCCTTCGATCTTCCCGCAATCATCCGCATGAAAAATCGGATGATTGCCGAAATGGCCGATTCAGCACGCGGAAGCATCGACGGGATCCCGGGAATCACGCTGGTCGAGGAGCCTGTGAGCTTTCTCACTCCCGAAACCGCCCAGGTGGGCCATCAGATTGTGCATTTCGAACGGGCGGTGATAGCGACGGGCTCGCTTCCGAAGATCCCCGATATCCCGGGCCTCACCGGAAAATGGACACTGACATCCGACGACGTTCTGGAACTTGAAACCCTCCCGGAATCGGTCATTGTCCTGGGAGCCGGACCCGTTGGCCTGGAGCTGGGACAATATCTTTCCATGATGGGAGTGAAGGTCACCGTCGTTGAAATCTCGTCCCGATGGAATCCCGACGTGGATATCCGGATTGAAGAGGGTTACCTGGCCGCCCTGGCAAAGAGAGGGCTGACCGTCCATCTTGGATTTCGCTCGGAACACTTCGAGGAGTCGGCGGACAGACCTGTCCTGCATGGGAAGATCGGTGACAAATCTTTGCGGCTGGAGGCCGATCGGGTTCTTTGCGCCACAGGGCGCCGGCCGGATTTGGATAATCTGAATCCCTTGGCCGCCGAGGTCCATCTTTCCCACCACCGGGCCATCCGGGTTGACCCATGGCTCCGCACGTCCAATCCCCGGATATTTGCCGCGGGTGACGTCACAGGAGCTCTGCCAGTCCTGAATCTTGCCACATACCATGGTGAGATTGCCGGGTTCAACGCCGCATCGGCCCTTCCGAAAAAGATCGAGGACCGTGCCGTCCCCACCGCCATTTTTTCCGATCCCGAGTTTGCCCGGGTCGGCCTGACGGAGCTTCAGGCCCATGCCCTGCACATCCCAACCATCACGGGATACCTTCCCTTTTCCGATCTCGGTAAAGCCATCGTGAATCGTCAGACCGACGGGGCCCTGAAAATCGTAGCCGATAAAAAAACCCGGGAAATTCTCGGAGCCGAAATGTATGGAGCCGGCGCATCGGATCTGATCCACCTGCTCACCGTAGCCATCGGGTTCTCGGCCACGATCGACCAGTACCAGCGGATCCTCCACATTCACCCGACCATGGCTGAAATAGTCAAATATGTCGTGGAAGAGATGACTGATTCCTTCTGAAACCGGCTTTTGAAAGGTCCCGATCCTCCACCGTTTCAAAGCAAAACCGATTCACCATTCCAGCCTTCTTTCAATTTTTCGAGCAATTTTCTTCCCGCCCCGGCGAAGGAAGAATATTTTCTTTTGCCAGTTCTTGTGTTAGCCTTTCCAGGAGTAGACTTCCGCCCTTTTAGACCACCTCCTTCCCTCAACTCATCAGCGGGGAACCAGGAACAGATGATGGCTGACCATTCGAAAGTTCCATGCAGGATTCTGCTGATCCGTCCGAGGGACATTTCTCGAGACAGGTGGGATTCCATAGTCCAGACCCTGATGCAGTTTTCAGATCGCAACGTGATCCTGACCGGCATCGTGGACCCCGCCCCCACCCCCGATATCCTGATCGTCGCGGACATGGACGGGATTCCGATCGTCTCCCGCATCGAGGACATCCCTCCTGACAGCTTCACCCATCTCGCAATGGATGATTCGTTACCCGACATTCCCTCTCCCGCAGGGACTCCGTGGCCAAGGATTTCCTTTTCGATTATCTCCCTTCTCGCAGAACAGGTCGCATCAAAAACCCAGTTCATGGCTATCTTCAACCGGTACAGAGCCTTCGCTCAGAGTCTGACGAATCTGATTCCCCTGGAACGGGCCATTCCTTACGAATCCCTGATTTGCCAGTCTCTCCGGACTCTTCTTTCTGCCTCCGCCGTCGCCTATTGCGAGTCACGCACAAGAACCCGGTTGATAACGATTCGAACGTCCGACCCGGAAAATCTCTTCAAGGAGGACGATTCCTTCCCTCTCACCGAGTCCCTGAGAGCCATCCTCACCGCCAAAACAGGATACTTCGACGATCTCGACCCGGAAAAAACAGGGATCGCCCATCTTCCATTAACGGCATCCAACAGGGTCGTCGTTTTCAAACTGATCCAGGGGGCTTCATCCACAATCCCTTTCCTTCTGATTTTTCCCCCGCCCTTCCCCCCCAACAACCCGATCCCTGAAACCGAATTTCAAAATGCCCTGGAACTGTCAGCCCCCGTCCTCCAGACCAGCCACGCCCTTTTCGCGCATCGGCTTGTCCTCAAGAGAAAAGCGGAGCACGATTCCCTGACAAAGATTTTAAACCGGGACTCCCTTGATGCCTTCCTCAACTTCTCTTACCAGAATGCCCGCGCCAATCATGATTCCCTGTCGGTTCTCATGCTGGACATTGACCATTTCAAACAGGTCAACGATACCTATGGCCACGGGGTCGGCGATTCAGTCCTCGTCGATGTCACGGGAGCGATCGGGAAAGCTCTTCGATCCGGAGATGGCTTTGGACGGTATGGGGGCGAAGAGTTCGTCGTCATTCTTCCCGGCCTCGGAAAGGCGCGCGCCGTCCAGATCGCGGAAAGAATTCGGAATTCCGTAAAGAAACTTGTCCACCCGGTTGCGGGCAAAATCACCTTGAGTATCGGAATCGCCACATTCCCGGAGGATGTGTCCCGAGAAACGGATCTCATCCCATTGGCCGACCGGATGATGTATGAAGCAAAACACGGTGGCCGGGACAGAGTGCACGCCCGCTAGCGACTCAGGGTACCCGACAAGAACCTTTCCCCGCACTTTCATATTTTTTGAATGCAAGACTGTACCGGAGGATGTTCCGGATATATTTTTCATGGGAACGGCCCGTCCGACCGGAGTATCTCCCGAGCATCTGCACCACGTCCCCGCCGGAGAGCTTCAGGTCATAGGACAGAATATCTGCGGCCATATGCGCATTGACCTCAACCCTCATGATGTCGGCCCTACGCACCCGGCGATCGTTTCCTCCGACCCGTTTTCTGAAATACTTTTTCCAGAATGGATAATGAATTTGGAATAGCCCGTAATCCTGGGAGGCCTCGTTGACAGCTTCAGGATTAAATGAGGATTCTTCCTGCGCCAGGGCGACAAGCATATAAAGGGGAAGACGGGACTTTCGGGAGGCGCCAAGGAGGGCTCTTCCGATCCGCAGCGCCTCCGGGAAGGGCTGCGACGGACGGCTGTATTGCTCCACATATCCAACAAGCGTCACAATCGGGGAACAACGGGTGTCAGGGACCGCTCGCGCATCTGCGAAGGGAAAAGAAGTCAAGAGTCCCAGAAAAGAAAAAAAAACGAGACCCCGTCCGAAGACAGGGCCTCGCGGCAGTGGGCCCGAACGTATTCCGGGGATCAGACGGAAAAGGAGCTTCCGCATCCGCAGGAAGACTTCGCATTCGGGTTCTTGATGGCAAAACCTGATCCGTAAAGGTTTTCAACATAATCGACAGTCGCCCCGGAAAGGAGGGGGTAGCTCTGGGCATCGATGAAGAGCTTCACGCCGGACTCCTCGACGATCTGATCCATTTCGCCTGGAGCTTCCTCAAAAGACATGCCGTACTGGAATCCGTGACATCCGCCACCGGAGACATAGACGCGAAGACCATATCCTTCCTTGTTCTCAGACTTGAGATACTCGTTCACCTTTTCGACAGCCTTTTCACTCATTGTAATCATTGTATCGATCCTCCTGGGGAATAGATATGTACAGCGGGGAGTTTCCCCGATGAATGCAGCCGGCAGGAGAAAATCCCGCCGGTTTCGAACAATTCAATTTAGTGGTACGCCATTATCTTTCTGTTTCGGCTCACAATCGGTGAAGGTCGGTTCATCCTGTTGGACAGGATGACGGAATCCACGATCTCTCCGCAGAGGAGGCAGCGCCACCCGCGAAAGTTCAAATAGCCCGAATCATCCTTGATGTCACTGAACTCTTCCTCGATCATTTTCCCGTGACAACGCTGGCAATCCATCTCACTCCTCCTTCGTCCCGGGATGCGGTCATCCCTGCGACATACAGAAAGAAGTGCAAATTGAATGCCAGAAAAATCCACTACTTTCTATATTATTATGCACCAATAAAATTTCCAAATCAAAGCTCGGCTTAAAATTGATTGAATTTCTTTTTTTCTTAATAAAATGTCTCAAAATGGGACAATCAAAATCGTGTTATTCATTTTGAAACATTTTATAAACCTACGAGCAAATGAGAGAGTTCAGGGCCGAAGAAGAAGATTCCGAAAACGAATAAAGCGGGAATCAAGACAACAAGGAAGAATAGGACGAGGGTCAGAATTTTTTTGGCGCTCAAGAGAAAATACCCTCCTCACAAACCTCATTCGTCATAGACGATGTTACAGACTTCATATTCAATTTCCCCTGCCGGGATACGGATAAGGACCGACTCTCCAACCTTTCTTCCCACCAGGGCCTTTCCAACCGGGGATGCGACCGATATCCTGCCGCGTTTCAGGTCCACCTCTTCCTGACCCACGATGGTGTAGACCTTCTCTTCTCCCGTAGACCCGTTTCTTATGGAAACTGTCGCGCCAAACGTGACCCTTTCCCGGTCCTGATGGGCCGCGGATACAACAATCGCCGTCGAAAGCTTGGCCTCGAGTTCTTTGATCCGCCCCTCGATAAAGGACTGCTTTTCCTTGGCCGCATGGTATTCGGCATTTTCAGAAAGATCCCCGTGAGCTCTCGCTTCGGCGATATCCTGAATGTTTTTCGCACGCTCCACTTTCTTCAGGCGATCCAGTTCCTCCTGGAGACGGGTGTATCCTTCCCGTGTCATGGGCGTTTGGTTCATCAAGACTCCTCCTTCCCTTTCATTCGAGTCATCCGACTCACACACTCCTCTTCTTTGAGCTTAGCCAAAGTTCGACGGGAGCTCAAGCCTTTTCTGGGAGCAGAATGGAACGATGAAGCTCCTGAAGAGACCGCAAGGAGTCCGGCGTTCCCTTGGTCTGAAGGGCGATCACAAGGGCTTTTGCCCCTTCAATCGTCGTGTAATACGGGATATTTCGAAGGAGAGTTTCCTGCCGGATGGAAAGAGAGTCCTTTTGCGCCTGCTTTCCTGAAACGGTATTGATCACCAGCTGGACCTGACCGTCCTTGATGAGGTCGACGATATGAGGACGGCCCTCCTTGACCTTGTTGACCTTCAGAGTCCGTATCCCTTCTTTTTCAAGGCGGCCCGCAGTGCCTGCCGTCGCGACAAGATCGAACCCGAGAGCCACCAGATCGCGCGATACCCTCACAGCCTCCTCCTTGTCCCGGTCGCTCACGCTCACGAAAACGGTTCCCGAGACAGGGAGATCCATGCCCGAAGCGATCTGTGCATCCCGAAAAGCCCCCCCGAAATCACGGGAAATTCCCATCACTTCACCCGTCGATTTCATCTCGGGACTCAAAAGGGTATCGACCCCCTTAAAACGACGGAAAGGGAAGACCGCTTCCTTGACCGAGGTGTAGGGCAGGACAGGAATCTTTCTTCCAGAGAGTCCCAGGCTGGAGAGTGATTCTCCCATCATGAGCCGCATGGCGGCTTTTGGCAAAGAAAATCCGATCGCCTTTGACGTGAATGGGACCGTCCGCGAAGCCCGGGGATTGACTTCAAGAAGATAGACTGTTTCATTTTGAACAGCAAACTGAATATTCATGAGGCCGGTCACTTCCAGGGCCTCTCCAAGAATTTTTGTTTGCCGGACGATTTCGTTCTGAACCTGCATCGAAAGCGTCTTCGGAGGGATGAAGCAGGCCGAATCCCCCGAGTGGATCCCTGCCTGCTCGATATGCTCCAGAATTCCACCAATTGCAATTTCACGACCGTCTCCGATCGCATCCACATCGACCTCGGTGGCATCCGAAAAAAAGGAATCGATCAAAAGGGGAAAACGAAAGTCGATGGTGGCAATTCGCTTTTTATATTCGTTCCAGTCTTTCTCGTCGTAGAGAATCTCCATGGCCTCCCCTCCGAGTACATAGGAGGGTCGAACGAGAACCGGGAATCCGATTCTCCGGATCTCCTCCATCCCATCGTCGAGATCGGAGACCAGCCCGCTCCGGGGTTGCAAAAGGCCTAAACGGTCGATAAGACCTCGGAAACGTTCCCTGTTCTCTGCAAGATCGGTCATCTCGCAGGATGTTCCAAGAATGGGAACACCCGCGTCATGGAGACTTTTCATCAACTTGAGAGGCGTCTGGCCACCAAATTGAACGACGACTCCCCTAGGCTGCTCCCTGTCGACGACCGCGAGGACATCCTCCAGGGTGAGCGGTTCGAAGAAGAGCCGGTTCGAGACATTGAAGTCTGTCGAGACTGTCTCGGGATTGCAGTTCATCATGACGGCTTCATATCCCAACTCCCGAAGGGCCATCACTCCGTGGACGCAACAGTAGTCGAACTCCACCCCCTGACCGATCCGGTTCGGCCCCGATCCCAGAATGAGGACAGACTCTTTCCCCTTTTTTTCCTTCCTCCATTCGGGAGCCCCCTGATAGGTGCCATAAAGATAAGGGGTTCTGGCGGCGAACTCACCGGCACATGTGTCGACCGTCCGGAATCGGGCTTCGACCCCCCGGCGAAGTCGCATCTCGCGAAATTCTTGCTCTTTCACCCCGAGAAGACGGGAGAGACACCTGTCGGAAAATCCGTTTTCCTTGATACGGCGGAGAAGGTCGTCGGGAAAAAGGGCGAGCGGTTCCCCCATAAAGGCGGATACCTTCCTTTCCAGCTCGATGATTTCTCCGATCTCCCGGAGGAACCAGCGATCGTACCCTGTCCAGATCGCCACTGTTTCTTCAGGAATCCCGCGCCGAAGGGCCTCCCCGATCTGGTGAATTCTCCTGTCGGACGAGATCTTGAGAATACGCCCGATTTCCTCCGGATCGTCAGGAAGAAGCTCCGGCATCAGATGATCGGTCCCGTTCTCGAGGGATCGAAGGGCCTTCAGGAGAGCCTCCCTGAAATTATGTCCGATCCCCATGGCCTCTCCCACCGACTGCATCTGCGGCCCCAGAACACGGTCTGACTGGGGGAATTTTTCAAAATGAAATCGGGGGATCTTGACGACGACATAGTCGAGCGAAGGTTCGAAGGAGGCGGGGGTATTCCCCGTGATCTCATTATCGATTTCATCGAGCGTATATCCAATGGCAACGCGCGTGGCGACGCGCGCGATCGGGAATCCCGTGGCCTTTGAGGCCAGGGCCGAACTTCTCGATACACGAGGATTCATCTCGATCACAACAAACCGGCCATCCGCTGGATTAACGGCAAACTGGACGTTGGATCCTCCGGTCTCGACTCCGACCTCCCTTAGAATCGCGATCGCGGCATCTCGAAGCGTCTGATACTCCCTGTCGGTCAGCGTCATGGCCGGAGCGACGGTGATGCTGTCTCCCGTGTGGACCCCCATCGGATCAACATTTTCGATCGAGCAGACGATGATCGCGTTGTCCTTCGCGTCACGAACGACCTCAAGCTCGAATTCCTTCCAACCCAGGAGTGATTCCTCGACAAGGATCTCTCCGATCGGACTCTGTTCGATTCCGAAGAGGACCGCACGGGAAAACTCGTCGCGATTATAGACGACGGATTGCCCCGTTCCACCCAGGGTAAAAGACGGTCGAATCAATACCGGGAAGGAAAGACTGGCCAGGGCCTCCTGGGCCTCGGCCAGGGACTTCACGATGAAGCTCTTGGGCACGGAAAGACCGATCCTGGCCATGGCCTCCTTGAACTTGCCCCGATCCTCCGCCATTTCGATCGTTTCGATTGAAGATCCGAGAAGTTCGATCCCCATCGCTTCGAGAATTCCCTCTTTAGACAGTGCGACCGCCAGATTGAGCGCCGTCTGACCACCCATTGTGGGCAGAATGGCATCGGGACGTTCCCGCCGCAGAACCTCAGCCACCTTTTCCACTGTCAGAGGGACCATATAGATGGAGTCGGACAGGTCCGGATCGGTCATGATCGTCGCCGGATTGGAGTTGACCAGGGAGACACGATATCCCTCTTCCTTAAGAACCTTGAGGGCCTGGGTCCCCGAATAGTCGAACTCGCCGGCCTGACCGATCACGATCGGACCGCTTCCGACAATCAGAATGTGGTGAAGATCCTCTCTTCTTGGCACAATGTCTCCTGCTCTGTTGATGCGGACGAGTCATCCCCGTCCTCTCCGTATTCCTGCACATATCCCTCGAGAAGACCCTCTGAAAAAAGGGTGTCGAGACCGTCTTCATATTCCTGGAGAGAGAGTCTTCGTGACAGCGCTCCCCCACGGGAGGCGCGATGGGCTGGAAAATACTGGGCCATCAGGGAAATCGCGGTGGCGGACCCAAGACTCTCACGGATGAAGCGGGCTGTTTCGGAAAAGCCCGAGATCCCTTCCGGGAGAAGCAGATGGCGGATAAGCAGCCCTTTCTTGGCCAGCCCCTCCCCATCGAGCTGAAGCGGCCCCACCTGTTGCGCCATGAGACGGACGGCCTCGCGGTTGATCGCCGCGTAGGAAGGAGCTTTCGAATAGCGGAGGGCCATCCTGTCGTCGGAGTACTTCATGTCCGGAAGGTAGACGTCGACCAATCCGTCCAGGAGGGCGATCATGGAGGGGGCCTCATACCCGTTTGAGTTATAGACGACCGGGAGGGAGAGCCCCTCCTGCCGGGCGAGGACCAGTCCGTGAACAATCTGTGGAACGACATGGCTCGGCGTCACCAGATTGATATTGTGGGCTCCCCGACTTTGAAGCGAAAGAAAGACGTCCTTGAGTTCCAGCGGGGTGACCTCCCGACCGTAGCCGTAGGCACTGAGGGGGAAATTCTGGCAGTAGTCACAGGCCAGGTTGCAATAAGCAAAAAATACAGTCCCTGATCCCCGGGTCCCTGTCAGACAGGGTTCTTCTCCAAAATGGAGGTTCGCAGCAGAAAGACGTGCGAAAAATCCCGTTCGGCAGGTTCCTGTCTCTCCTTCCAGCCTGTTCACCCCGCAATGACGAGGACAGACGCGACATGACCGGAGCGCCTCGTACCCTTCCGCAACACGAATACGGTCCCGTTCATCCCGGATACCGGACAGGTCCTGGAATTCCCCCGGATTCACGGGTTCTTCCCGGACATCATGTTTAAAAAGGAGCCGAAGACGCTCCGGGCGTCATGGGGACCCGGGGCGGCTTCCGGATGAAACTGGACCGAATAGATGCGGGTCTCCCGAAACCAAAGCCCTTCCAGTGACCGGTCGTAGAGGCTTTCGAAAGTCTTGGTCGCGCCGGACGGCAGGGTTTCGGCATCCACGGCATAGTTATGGTTCTGTGACGTGATCAGGACCTTTCCGGTCAGTCGGTCAAGAACGGGATGGTTGACCCCGTGATGGCCAAAAGGCAGTTTGTAAGTCCGAGCTCCAACCGCCCGGGCCAGCAGCTGGTGTCCAAGACAGATTCCAAAAAGAGGAAGACGACCTACCAACCCCCGGATCTCCGAGACGATATCGTCGAGAACCGCCGGATCTCCAGGGCCATTGGAAAGGATGACCCCGTCCGGCCGGTCTTCAAGAATCTGCCGCGCTTTCGTCTCGGACGGAACTACCGTGACCTCGATTCCAAGATCAAGGAGGTTCCGGACAATCGACTCCTTGGCTCCATAATCCACGAGAACTGCCCGAAAGGCCGCCGGTCCCGAAGGATGCACTGTCCGAGCCATGGACGAGGAGACCTTGCGAACATAGTCGGTTTCGGAGATGGAGGGGATGGCGCGGGCCGCCTCGACCAGTTCCTCGGAGCTCCGGTCCTCGGTCGTCAGAATGCCCCGCAGGCTCCCCCTCTCCCGGATCCGGAGCGTCAGCAGCCGGGTGTCTATTCCGGAAGCCGCCACCACTCCTTCCTCCCGGAAATAATCCGGAAGGGACGTTTTTGCCCTGTGGTTCGAAGGAAAAGATTTGATTTCCCTTGCCACAAATCCCGAAAGGTGGACCTTTCCGGACTCGGCATCCTCCCGGGTGATCCCGGTATTTCCGATCATCGGAGCGGTCATGACCACAATCTGTCCGGCATAGGAGGGATCGGTGAGAACCTCTTCATATCCGCTCATGGCGGTATTGAAGACGAACTCACCCGATACCGTCCCCGGAACCCCGGCGGAATGTCCTCCCAGGACCGTCCCGTCCTCCAATGCGAGCGTGATTTTCCGGAATACGTCCAGATCAGCCACACACGTCTCCTTCCCCATCGAACACGACACGGCCCCCGACAATCGTCTTCAGGACCTTCCCCTTCATCAAAGATCCCGTAAAAGGACTGTTCCGGCTTTTTGAGTAGTAACCAGGACGGCCGGCCTCCCATTCTCCCGAGAGATCGAGCAGAACAAAGTCCGCCAAGCCTCCCGGAACCAGACGACCGTGCGGAAGACCGAAAAGCGCTGCCGGCCTGAAGGAAAGACGGTAAATCAGCTCCGAAAGCGACAGGTGTCCTTCCCTGACAAGCGCGAGGGAAAGAGAAAAGGCCGTTTCGAGACCAATGATTCCGAAGGGAGCACGGTCGAATTCCTGCTCCTTTTCGTGAGGGGCATGGGGGGCATGGTCGGTGGCGATCACATCGATTGTCCCATCCTTCAAACCTTCGATCACCGCAAGACGGTCGCTCTCTCTTCGAAGAGGCGGGTTCATCTTGGCATGGGTTCCGTGGCAGCGGACCGCCTCGTCCGTAAGGGAAAAATAATGGGGACAGGTTTCGGCCGTCACGGCAAGATTTCTGCGTTTGGCTTCCCGGACCATCCGGACTCCTCCGGCGGTGGACAGGTGGGCGACATGAAGGCGTCCCCCGCACGCCTCGAGAACCGAGAGATCACGAGCGACGCATACCTCCTCGGAGGCATTGGGAATTCCGGCAAGACCAAGATCTGCCGAGACGGATCCTTCATTCATGACACCCCGGTCGGACAGCTCCGGATCTTCGCAATGGTCAATGACGGGGCGGTTGAAAAGACGGGAATACGAAAGAGCGCGACGAAGCATCCGGGAGGTTGATACCGGCTTCCCGTCATCCGAGAACGCGATACACCCTGCCTCTGAAAGACGCCCCATCTCTGTGAGATGCTCTCCCCCCAACCCCCGCGTCACGGCCCCGATCGGGTAGACCCTGGCCAGCCCGACATCCAGGGCACGCTCGCGAATGGCCCGCGTGACATCGGCATTATCGTTGACCGGATCGGTGTTGGCCATGACGCAAACAGCGGTGAACCCTCCGGCCACAGCCGCCTTGGATCCAGTCGCAATGGTCTCCTTATATTCGTAGCCCGGCTCCCGGAAATGCGCATGCAGATCAACGAATCCGGGGCAGAGAAGCCCCCCTCCCCCGTCGATCTCACGAACGGCGCCCGATGGTCCGACCTCCCCCATGGACTCGACCCTGCCCTCACGAATCAGGACATTCCCATAGCCCAACACTCCCTCGGAAGGATCGAAATAATGGACATTCTTCAGAAACAGACACCCGGTTTCCTGATCCCTCACTCTTTTCCTCCCTTGTCCGGAACAGCCCCACCGGCCAACACCTCTTCGGGTCCTCCTCCCATCAGGAGGTAGAGGACTGCCATTCGCACGGAGACTCCGAACTCCACCTGGGACAGAATCGCCGAGGATTCCGTGAATTCTTCCTCCCCGGATATCTCGATTCCCCGGTTGACGGGTCCGGGATGCATTACGAGCGCCCCCGGCGCCACCCGTTCAAGAAGGGGGGCATTCAGTCCATACAATCTCGCATATTCGGCAACAGAGGGGATGAATCCTCCTGCGGCTCTTTCGAGCTGCAGCCGAAGTGCCATGACCACATCACACCCTTCGATTCCCTTCTCGAGGCTGTGAAAGATCTCCACCGGCCAGTCTTCAATCCCGCGTGGTAGCAGTGTGGGCGGCGCCACCAGACGAACCCTGGCTCCCATTCGGGAGAGGGTCGTGATATTCGAACGGGCCACACGGCTATGAAGAATGTCGCCGATGATGGCAACCGTCAGTCCCCCAATCCGCCCCAATTTCCTTCTGATTGTAAAAAGATCAAGAAGGGCCTGAGTCGGATGCTGATGACAGCCGTCTCCCCCGTTGATCACATGGCAGCCGACACGGCTGGAGACAAAGGCGGGGGCCCCGGAAGAAGGATGGCGAATCACGACTCCGTCCGCACCCAGGGCCTCGATGGTCCGTACCGTGTCGATCAGACTCTCCCCCTTGGTGACGCTCGATTGCGTTGTGGAGATATTGATGACGTCGGCGGAAAGCCGCTTTGCGGCAATTTCGAACGAAGACCGGGTCCGGGTGGAGGATTCGTAGAAAAGGTTGACGAGCGTTTTTCCCCGAAGAACGGGAACCTTTTTGACAGACTGGTGTCCGACCTCCAGGAAGGATTCCGCAGTATCGAGAATCCCGGTGAGAACCTCGGGAGAAAGATCAACGACGGATAGCAGATGCGGTCCGAATGCGGGAACTTCCGGGGAGATGAGCCTATTGATCATGAAGATCTCCAGAGGGGATCGATCGTGTCAGATAGACCCCTTCGCGGCCGGGGGTCATCACGACCTCGATTTTTTCGTCCATGGCCGTTGGAAGATTTTTTCCGACAAAATCCGCCCGAATGGGGAGCTCCCGGTGGCCCCTGTCCACGAGAACAGCCAGCATGATCCGTGAAGGACGACCGAAGTCGATGAGAAAATCCATCGCGGCCCGGACAGTCCGTCCCGTGAAAAGGACATCGTCCACCAGGAGGATCTTCCGACCATCGACGGGAACAGGAAGGTGGCTTTGCTTCAAGAAGGGAATCGGCCCCCCACGACCGGATAGATCGTCCCGGTAAAGCGTTACATCTACGGCACCGATGGGAGGTGAAACCCCCTCGAAAGAGGAGATCAGCTCCCCCAGACGCTGGGCAAGAAGATTTCCCCCTTCAAGGATGCCGACAAGATAAAGATCCTTCGTCCCCTGATTTCTCTCAAGGATTTCATGGGCCATCCGTCGAAGGATGCGTTCTATGCGCGGCTGGTCAAGAAGAACTCGGACCGAAGAAGAGTGGGAGGGTTCAGGATTCACCTGAAACTCGCGCGGAAAGAGTGGACTCGGGGGGAAAATCGCAGACGATCTGACAGTGCATGA
>JAKAAM010000014.1 GCA_021802325.1 Nitrospirota bacterium | reverse complement strand
TTCGAGGAAAGAGAGGAACGTGCCCCATCCCTGGGAGAGAATGGAGCGGTTGAGTCCGGACTTCTGCCGGACGTTTCGTCCGGGGGTCTCCCGGGTCCCTCGGGCGCTTCGGGTCATGTTCCGGATCGTCAGATCCTCGACATAGACGACGGCTTGGATTTCGCCGGTCGCCGTCGAGGTCTTGTGGAGAAAATCCCGACGCATGTTGGCCACTTCTTCAAAGGCTCTCGCCACGCGGAGCTTCTGTTTGACGAAGTTCCGGCTTTTCGGTCCCTTCCGGTATTTTCGGGAGAGCTTCCGCTGTTCCCATCGGAGACGGATTTCCGCCCGTTCCATGGCCCGAAGGAGACGCTCGTCCGGATGGATCCGGGTGCCGTCCGAGAGCGTGGCGAAGGAGACGACCCCGAGATCCAGTCCGATTTCCGGAGAGGTTCTTGGGGTTGGTTCCTGGACGTTCCTTTCCGTCTGGATCGACACGGCCCACCGTCCGGCCTTGCCGGTCACGGTGGCGTTCCTGATCTCTCCCGCAATCTGCCGGGAGAGGCGGACCTTGACCCACCCCACCTTGGGGAGAAAGATCCGGGGCAGGAGATTTCTTTCCTCCGCATCCCGGGTTGCAAAATCGAGCTTCACCTGGAGAGGATCGGGATACCGGAGGGAATCTCCCTCGCCCTTCCTTTTGAACCGTGGGAAGCGTTTCGGGTTTCTCCGGTCCAAGGCTTCCCAAATGGCCCGGTCGAGGTTCTTGAGGGTCTGCTGCTGGGGGTGGACCGGGCCGCTCGAGAGAAACCCGTATTCCTTGCTCGATCGCCACAGGGTCAGGATCTTGGCCAGGTCCCCGTAGGACAGGAGAGGCATCCCGGCTTCAAGCCGTCTCGTCTGAAGATCGAGGGCCTTGTTCCAGACGAACCGGACGCACCCCGCATGGCGGGACAGGAGTCTCTCCTGTTCGATCGTCGGAACAAGACGGAGTTTGAAGGCTTGAATTCTTTTCATGGTGGGCATTGTAGCAGAAAACCCCGCACTGAAAGCCAGTGCATGGACGGCCCTGCCGTCCGCGCTATCCTTCCCCGCGCCTTTCGGGCGAGGTTTGCCGCGCAATTTGATCAAAATTCCCGTCTTTCCAGATTGCCTCCGGAAAAAAGGATACCTCTTTTTTCTACCTGTTGGATCTCATACTCCATTCTCCCTTCCTTGTCCAGGAGGCATGATTTTTTCATTTTCCACTTGAGGGGAGCTTTCCCATTCTTACTGACACAGGAATCACCTTTCATTTTCTCCGACTTCTAGCACCCTACTCTCTCTTCCAACACTCCTCTCTTCCAATGAACTCCTGCATTCAACCAACTCGAATGTTTCCTGAAGGGGAAATCGAACATTAATTCAAAAAACCTGTCGTTTCTTTTTTACCGGAGATTAACCATCGGGACATTTTCCACCATTAGAGTCTAGTTCCGAAGCGATATTTTTCGCTGGCAGCAATTTGGAACCGTAAAAATTATTTCCTCACCCAACTCGACGCGGGTGGACAACATTCCTCAATTACAAGGAGATGCAATGCTCTCTTTAAAGAAAAAAATCGTATGGCTCGCCATCCCGGGAGTCCTCTGGGGCGGCGTGTCGACAGATGTCTGGTCGGCCCCGGTGACTCCCCAATCAGCACCGGCACCGCAAGGGGGGGCAACGAAAGCTCCCTCGTCCTCCATTCTTTTCGGAAACATCCATTCTGCCAAAAATCACGGCGTCCTGTCCGGAGTCCCGATCATGATCCAAAACACGTCGACAGGACTTCTTCTCAAAAAGATGAGCGATTCTCAAGGGGCATTTATCTTCTCGAACCTTCCTCCGGGAGATTACAAGGTCCTGGTGGGAGGAGGAAACTTCTCGGTTCAGAGAAAGGAAGGGGTTCTGAAGGCCGGGACGATCGGCCAGATGGATTTCGCCGTCAACCAACTCTCGCAGGGGAGTTCCGAGATTCTCGGAAAAATCTTCGAAGGACATGGAGACCACAAGGTTCCCCTGGTCGCAAATCTGGCCGTCAAGAACACGAAGACGAAAGAGATCTACCAGGTCGCCTCCACCCCGTCGGGAGAGTTCGACCTGAAGAATATCCCCTCGGGCGACTACATCCTCTCCGCCATCAAGCGTGGCTACCTTCCCTATTCACAGGAGATCGCGGTGCGGGGGACGACGAAGGCCGACGTGAGGCTGAGCATCAATACCCTGGCCCAAGCCAACATCAACGCCTCCGGGAACAAGAAAATCAAGGATACGACCGGAGCCATCACCATCGTCGACCACAAGACCTTCGAGACGTGGCAGACGACCGGAATCGGATTTGCCCTGTCGAACCAGCCGGGCATCAATTACTACTCACGGTCGGGGGCCAACGGCGTGACAGGCGGCATGAATTACTTCACCTGCCGGGGCTACACCACGGGGGGATCGAACACGGCGCCTTCCGGAGGATCCAATATCGAATTCAACATCGAAGGCGTTCCCCAGAATGAAAACCAGGACGGCGGCATGGTCTACGACCTGGGACTCTTCAATACCGACATCGCCTCGGTCGACATCCAGCGCGGTGTGACAACCTCCGCCGAGATGGGAAACTATGCTGGAGGATGTTCGGTCAACATCCACCTCATGCAACCCACGCAGGATGCCTATTCCCAGCTGACTTCCGGCATGGGTTCCTACGGACAGTATTACACCTCCTTCGTCTCCAACACCGGAATCAACGAAAAGCTCGGGGTCGGGGCCTACAACAACTTGTCTGTCATCAACCAGCAGGGCTTCCAGGACTTTACCGGTCTCCAGGAGTACCAGGACTACGCGAACGTCACCAAGTATCTGGCGAACGGGAAGATCAGCCTTATGTTCACCGGAGCCTATAAAAACTACGACCGGGGCGCCTCGACTTCGCTCCAGAATTTCCAGCAGTTCGGGCCGAGCTACAACGGAATGCCGAACGGCGAAAACGCCTCTTTTCCATCGGGACAGTATGCCCAGGATTCACCGTTTTACAAACAATGGACCTCCCAGCGCTATATGATCACCCTCCAGGGGGAAGACCAGCTCAACAGCACAGTTTCGATCAAGAACAATGCTTTTGCGCTCCTCGTTCCCTACGGGGTGATCCAGGTTCCTGTGGGTATCACCGGGTCGCCCACGGCGGGGGCAAACGGAACGGCTTTTCAGAACGTTACGCCTGACTACGGCGGGTATGCCGGCGCCAACCCCTTCCTGTTCACCTACATCCAAGGACAAGGGTACAAGGTCGGAGACATTGCCGAAACCGCCATCCAGACCTTCAATGGCAACAAGGTCCATCTTGGTATGCGCCTCTCCTACAACAACACGCTCTATGGAAACGAGCCGATTGGGACCCCCAACATAACCGGGAACGCCGGCGGCTCCAATATGATGACAACTGTTGGAGGGTATCTCGAGGACCATTACCGTCCTAACGACGACTGGCTGATCAGTGCGGGATTCCGGGTCATGATGGACCGGCTGCAGTATTCCAACTCCCTGATGTCCGGAGCGCAATCTCTCCTCGGGGCTCCAAATCCACCTATTCCTGGAGGAGGGAATACAAGTCAAAACGCCTCCTATATCGCCAATGCCGGGGAGACCTATGTTCTTCCTCTGCCGCATGTGGGAGTGAACTGGTATCCGGACAATCATTGGAAGGTTTATGCCAACGCGGGCCAGTCTTATGCCGCCCCGTCCATCCAGGATTTTGAAGTCGCGATGGGGGCCACGGTACCTTTCGTCAAACCGGAAATCGTAAACGATGCCGAAATCGGGGTCCGCTACACGACCGACAAAGGGTTCGCTGCGCTCGACATCTACAACGATTACATCAACAACATGTTTTCGAGTTCATTAACGACACTTCCCAGCGGGGTCATCAACACGACCTATACCAACGCCAGCATCGCTGAAATGCGGGGACTCGAAGCCGAGTTCAAGCGCGATATCGGAAGCGGATTTGCGGTAGACGGAAGCTTTACTTGGACCGATGCCTACTTTGTGAGCAATATCATTGCGACAAGTTCTTCTACGGCAATAAACGCTGGGGGGGATATTCTTCCCTTCGTTCCCAATCTTCTAGGCAATATCGATCTTGACTACGCCAAGGGTAACTGGCATGTGACGGTCAACGAGAGGTATACCGGAATGATGAATGTCATGAATACTGCTGGAGGCGCTTCCGGAACTCAAAACATCCAGGAAAATTCCCCGGGTTACTGGGCCACCAACCTCCTAGTGGCCTATGATCTCCCCAAGGCTTCCTGGTACAACAAGGCTCAGCTTTTCTTCAACGCCTTCAATCTTCTGAACACGAACTACTACGAACCTGCCGGGCTGGTGAATGGCGCCAATAACGTCAGTACTCTCATGGTTTACCCCGGCGAGCCGATCAACGTCTTCGGAGGGGCGACCATCACCTTCTGAGAGATGAAGCGGAAGTTCTAAAAGAAACGGCCCGGGGGGAGAAGTCTCTCTCCGGGCCGTTTTGTTTTCAGGGAACGGATTGGTGCGGTCGGAAAATGAGGCATGATAAGTGCGAATGTTGGCGTGCTCCGTCCTTTTCCGGGAGGGGTGCCATGACGATTGTGGTATGACATGATTTAACTTACGAAGACTGTCTGGCTCCTCCCGAAGAAGGCCCTTCCATTCTGAGTTTTTTGACGGAGGAAGATATATGCCCCCTCCCCGAACACCAGGCGTCAGCAAATTTCCAAGAACCTGCCTCTCTCGTTCGGAAACTGGCTCAAGAAAAATTAGAGCGGGAGAAGTTTTCGACTTCTTCCCGACAAGTTCACAATCGTTTTCCGGAGCCTCTGAAGTCATTTTTCGGAAATCCGCATTTCTGGCATCGGGCCTACTATGTGGAGATCGTTGGCAGGTCGACACCGGAAACCACCCGTCCCCATGACAAAACACAACGAATCATGAAAAAACTCCCTAAGACACCCCGCCCGTTTGCCCCCTCTTGGCTTGCGGTCCAAGAAGGGAAATCCGCGGGATAATGTTCAAAGGCCCGGGGGGAGTCGACTCTTCGTTTTTTGGAATTTTCCCCTGTTAACAGTTCCTTCACCGTTCCGGAATGTCGGACGGGGAGAATAGAAACAGGCCATCCGGAGCAAGCCAAGCCTCTTTAAAAAAAGGAGATGCACATGCGACCTTTCTGGAGCCGACTCAGGTCGCTCCTCTCCCTTCTTTCGGAGTTCCTTTCCGGAGACAGTGGACGAGGGCGTTACCATTTATGATGAAATCGTCCCTCAGTTTTTCAGGAGTCTTTCGGGGCTTGAATTGTGGAAGGCTCTTGGAAATCTGAGGTTCCCGTTCACAAGTAAAGAGAGCATTCCATGTTTCCAAAAATCTGGTCAGGATTTGCCCGGATTTCATTTCTGATGATCCTGTGCTTTTCGGGATGTGCCGCGGGACTTCCGGAGCAGCGGACGGTGTTCGTCTCTTCCGGACTTCCGGAGTCGCTCTCCCGGATCCTGTCTGAAAAGCTCCCGGATCGCGGCCAGATGGTCCTTCTTGGAGGAAGGATCAAACGAATTTTCCCAACGGAGGACGGAGTCCTTTTCCTCGTTCAAGCCCTTCCACTGGCTGGAGAAACCCCCATATCCGTCAATGGACGAGACGAGGAAGGCTCTCCCTTGAACACGTTTCTGGTCGAGGTCTCATCCCTCCGGGTTCCCGGGTCGCGCCAGCGGGGCGTCAACCCTCCGGGACCAAATGGCGATTCCTCCGCAAAGGAGTTGTCGGCAAGTCTTCCTCTCAACCCCGGGGATCTCGTTACCCTCCTAGGGGAGGTCCTGGGGAAGGAAACCTTTTTTCGAGGCCATTACCGAGCCCAATATCTTCTAGTGGAGGGCCGCTATATCGAGCGATGGAACGTTCACGCGAATGACAGACCTGTGCGCAAGGCCCTGCAAAGAGGGAATAAATGATGTCGCATCAATGTTTTTTCCATTGTGTCCTGCTCCTTTGTTCATATCTGGCACTCCTGGACATTCGGGAAGGAAGGCCTGGATCACCCCCGACCGGCTCGCCAATAAGCCATGTCATCCTCGGGGAAAATCGTTTCTTCGACAACATGTTGGAATGGTTTCCCCCCATCTAGAGCCAATTCGTCCTGAATCTCCTGCCGGAACAAATCTTCCGGGCAGAGACTGGGCCCAATGACCAGCTCCCCGGCAGAGAGCATCCTCCGATCTGCGTCGTTACCGGTTCGGGCCGAACATCATCGGCCAGTATGAGACCCATCCTCTTCTAAACACCCTGAGCATTTTTCTTCAGTTCAAAGCAAATTCTTTTTATCCCCCGAAATCGTCCGTCCATCGGAGATCTGACGAACCTTTTCGTCTTTTCTCAAAATGACTGATTCCTTCCGATTTTTTCTTTTCGATTCCCCTACCCCGACTCACCGGATAGGCAGGTCGACTCTTCCCGGCCATCGCCACTGAATTTTTTCCTCATTTTTTACCGTCAATTCATGAAAATGACTTTCTTTCTAAACATTTTATAAATATTCCGGACACTTTCCGCCGCCATTCTGATGGAGGAGAAACGTCTTTCTCTAGTCTCATGTTTAGTTATGCAGAAAAACTTAGAAAGATTCCAGAGTGAATTACTCAAAGACGTAGAGATCAGTTGCAGGAAAATTCTCGAAAAGGGAGGAATCCGAAATGAAAAATTGGTTACCGAAATGGATCACGGGGGCCGCGATCGCCGGCGCAGTGCTCCAGCCTATCGACCAGATCGCCCTGGCAGCTCCTCCGACGGAGGGGGCTTCGCCTGTCCCGGACTCGAACGGTCAGACCTCCGCGCCCTCCATTCTCTATGGCAATATCCGGTCGGTCAAGGACCAGAAAGCTCTTTCCGGGGTCCCCATCGTTCTCGAAAATCGCTCGACAGGCGCTGCCATCGAGACGACAAGCAATGCCCAAGGATCCTACATCTTTTCCAATCTCCCGCCGGGGGATTACAAGGTCCGAGTCGGGGGAGGAAGGTTTTCCGTCCAGAAGAAGGAGGGGATCCTGAAGAGCGGGACGATAGGGGAAATGGACTTTGCCGTCAATTCTCTCTCCGGGGGATCATCGGAAGTTACTGGATCGGTCTATGAGGGTCACGGGGACCGCAAGGAGCCGCTCGTTGCCAACCTGGCCATCAAGAACATGAAAACCAAGGAGGTATACCAGGTAGCCTCTCTCCCCAACGGACACTTCAGACTCCAAAGCATTCCCTCGGGAAACTATCTGATCCAGGTGAGCAAGAGGGGCTATCTACCCTTCTCGCAGGAAATCGCCGTGGCAGGAAAGACCTCCGAAAGGATCCGGCTGCGGATCAACCGACTGGCCCGGGCGAGCATCCGGGCCACCGGGGATAAGAAGATCCGGGATACGACCGGCGCCATTTCGATCGTCGACCAGAAGAAGTTCCAACAGAACCTGACGACGGGCGCGACATATACCCTCATGCAGAACACCCCTGGCATTGAGTTCTTCTCCCGTTCCGGAAACCAAGGTCTGACAGGTGGCATGAACTATATGTCCTGCCGGGGCTACACGGTGGGTGGTGCCAACACCAACCCGAACGGGAACGCGGGCATCGAAATGTCGGTGGAGGGTGTCCCGATGAACATAGAGGCCGACGGGGGCGAAGTATACGATCTCGGCATCATGAACTCCGATGTCAAGTCCGCCACCGTCAACCGGGGGGTCACGACCTCCCGGGAAACCGGCAACTATGCGGCCGGATGTTCGGTCAATTTCAAGCTGGTGGACCCGACCCAGGACGCCTTTCAGACGGTCAATTCCGGAGGCGGTTCCTATGGGCTGTATTACACGAGCTACGTCAACAACTCCGGGATTAGCCCAACCACGAATATGGGGGGCTACAACGACTTCACCATCATCCACAATGACGGATTCCAGCAGTTCACGAACCTGACCGAATACCAGTATTACGGAAACCTCACCAAGTACCTGACGGGAGGGAGACTCTACTTCATCGGATTGGCGAACTACAAGTCCTATGACCGCGGGGCCTCGATATCTCAGTCCAACTATAATGCCTACGGCCCGACCGACAATGGGGGACCCAGCTATTCGAACCCAGCCAATACCGGCAATACCCCGAACTCGCCGTTCTTCAAAAACTGGGAGTATGGCCGGTTCACGCTCGACCTAGGGCTGAACGATCAGATCACCCCGTCGATCCGGGTTAAAAACTCTCTCTATGCGAATGTGGAACCCTATGGAAATACAAGCATGCCGGCGGGATTCGGAAGCTGCAACGGGCTCTCCTGCACCTCCAATCAGTTTGCCGCAGGGTCCACATTCCAGACCATCAATCCTAACATGAGCGGACAGTTGGGATACCAGTTTCTCCAGAACTACTATCAGGCAGAAGGGTACAAGGCCGGAGATATTGCTGAGGTCAGATTCAATCTGTTCAAGGGGGACAACCTGTATCTGGGCATGAAGGGGCAGTACGCGACCTACCATTACTATATCGATCCTCTTCAGTCGGACAACATCGTCGGCGGAACGGCCGATGCAATCTATTCACAGACCACGATCACGGGGTACCTCGAAGATCATTACCGGCCGGTTCAGCAGGTCCTGCTGAATGTCGGGTTCAGGGTGGCGAGCGTCGCACAGTATTTTAACGACCAGGTTCCCTCAAACTATAGCGGCGGAGGCGCAGGGGTGAGCAACGGGGGCTCGATGCTGATCCCCATGCCCCATGCCGGATTGAACTATTATCCGAGCGACAACTGGAAGATCTATGTCACTGGAGGTGAGTCGTTTGCGCCTCCCGCAATTTTCGACTACAAAGGTTTTTCGTCTGGGTCCCTGGTCGGAGGAGTCCAGCCGGAGAATGTCTGGGACCTTTCCATCGGAGCCAGGTATTCGACCAAGAAAGGCTTTTTCGCCCTGGATGCCTATACCGACTATCTGACAAACATGCCGGTGGGGGTTCCTTTCACTTCCGGGACAACAACCTTTACCCAATTTGAAAATATTGGCCAGGCACGCCAGCAGGGAATCGAAGCCGAGGGCAAAATCGATCTCGGGCTTGGATTTTCTGGATCCGCCAATTTCACCTACATGAACAATGTTCTGGGAAACACTCCGGCCAGCGGCCTGAACGGCCAAACCTTTGCCGGGGACATGATTCCGTTTGTTCCCCTGGATATGGGCAACGTAGCCCTCTCCTACGATCACGGTCCTTATCACATCACGATCGACGAGCGTTATACCGGCATGATGAATGTTATCGACTTGTCGGGAACCCCGGGAAACCCCGAGGAGAACGTGCCGGGGTATTTCGTGACCGACCTTTATGCCACCTATGACCTGCCGAAGGTGCACGGATGGTACAAGGCCGCCAATCTCTATGTGTCGGCCTACAATCTTCTCAATACAAACTATTACAATCCGGCCGGCTATTACGGTCCCGGAAACTCTTCAACCGCCAACAATCTGGCGACCCTTTTCGTCTATCCGGGCGAGCCGGTTAACATCTTTGCCGGGGCAAAGTTCACCTTCTAGCCCGGTCGAGCCCGTTTGTCTAAGGTGATCCTGATTTTCCTGAAAGGCCCTGCCATCCCGGCGGGGCCTTTTTTGTACCGTGGTTAGCCCAGCTTTCGTATTTTCAAAAAATATCTACGCGGAGAGGCATCTTGCCAAATCAACGTGGTAAAATTCAGGACGACACTTGGAAGGATTTCGGCTTGAAGCGACGTTGGGTGAAGCCGCAGGGAGAGGGGACTCCAGGACCCTGAAGATCCCCTCGGGGGAGGTTCAGGGGCGACAAAGTCCCGGATCTCGTAGTGGTGTCCGGTATGGGATAAGAGGCCCAAACCTGCCGAGCCTCTCAAGGAACAACTGGCAAACAGTCTCGATGGCGTTGGTTCTTTACCACACATTGCCGAACCGGCTTATGAATATAAAGATGCAAGCTTTGACGAGGGTCGAAAACATTCCCTATCAGGCATCCATTTTCATCCTGTAGCCGACACCTCGGATTGCCTCGATCAGGGGGCCTCCGGCCAGCTTTCTCCTGAGGGAGTGCATGTGGACCTTCAAAGTCTCCCTCCCTACTTCAACATCCTTTCCCCAGACCGAGAGCAAAAGATCGTCATAGCGCACCAGCATTCCGACATTCGACACGAGCACGGTGCAAATCAAAAACTCCTTGTGGGTGAGAGGCACGGGACGATTATGGAGACGCACTTCATATTTCTGGGTGTCAACCACCAGATGACCGATCTGGACTCGATCAAAAGGGAATTCATTCATTTCCCGGTCGTCCCGTTCGACCCTTCGTTTCAGTGCCCTGAGGCGCGCCTCGAACTCTCGCGCGCTGAAAGGTTTCGGGAGAAAATCGTCAGCACCCGCCTCGAGGCTCTCTACGCACAGATTATGATTTTCCACCTCTGCCGCCGTCATGAGGAACGAGATATCGGTCAACGCAGGATGATTGCGGACGAAGCGACATAATTCAATCCCGCTGCGCATAGAAAGATGAAAGTCCGAAACGACCATCAGAGGGAGGCTCCTAGCGGACCCCAGCAGCCTCCGAATACACCAAATCGCCTCTTCCCCATCGTAAGCAGAAACGATCTTGAATTCGAACTGTCCAACATCAACACGGCGGTAAACGCTCTCTTGGTAGTACTTATCCCCATCGGCCACGAGAACTGTCGCCTGAAGATGGGCATAAAGTTGACTTTTCCTTTTTCTTACTCGATTTTCCTGACTATTGGGAATGTCGCTCTTAAGCAACATTTTCGCTGGCCGGGAAAGGGGGCCATTATCCATATTCTCCATCCTTCAGTCGGGTTTTGCAGATTTTTTCTTCTCTCATTATTAGGGCTTGCAAGACAATAAAGTTATTTTTTTCTCGATTTTGAGAATGTAGTAGAAAGCATTGTCTCGACGAGGAAAACATCTCCCCTCCGTTGATACAATCGGGGCATGAAGATGGCAGAAGCCCAAAGAGAGGCAATGCGATCGCGCTACGAAGCGATCCGCTGGATGCTGAACGAGCGCATGCACCGGTTGTGGGCGGCGCCGGAAGCCAAAGGGCTGGGGATGGAGGCGTGCCCCCTGTCGGAGATCACAGGCACCTCCCGCATCGTGATCCAACGAGGGATCAAGGAGTTGGAGGACCAAGCGTTTCCGGATCCAGAAACAGGAGCGGGCGGATCCGACGATCCGGATCCAATCCCAAGCCTCTGACGGAAAGTATTCGAAGCTTCTTATGGAGAATGGACCTGTACCACTTCTCCACGCTTCAATCCCATCAATCCACAAGTTTATTATTTTAGAATCACTACCCCTTCCAGACTTATTCGAATCGGCGGTTCACCGACACTCACGAAAAAAATCCGGCTGGAACTCCCTCCCTATCCCGTGTTCCGAATTCTGAACCGGAAATTCAGTTCGAATTTCCCGGGGATCGGCCGACCATCCTGAGTCGCCGGGGAGAACTTGAGTGTTTTCAGAACATTTTCCGAAATCCGGTTCATATCGTCCCAGACCGATGGAACCATCATCTTCCAGCGAAGGATCTTGCCAGAGGCATCGATGAAGAGGTCAATGACCACATCGCCCTCTTCGTCATTTGCCTTCATCTTCTCCGTATAGAGACTCTCCGTGTCGACCTTGCTTAGAAGACGGGGAGGAAGATAGCCGGCGCCTCCCCCCGAAGAGGAAGATTCCTCTCCCCAGCTCATGTTGACCGCAGTCCCCACATTGGCGGCGAGCAGGTTGGTCGAAGCCGCCGCCTGGGCGGGAAGGGCTGGCGGCGTGACCGGATGGCTGACCGCCATTTTTCGGACCACCTTGGGCTTCGCTTTGGTTTTTGGAGCCGGGGGCTTTGGCGGAGGTGGTGGCGCCGGCGCAAGCGCCACTCGTAATGCCGGAGGAGGAGGAGGGGGAGGAGTCGATACCGGAACCCTGAAAAAAGTTAAACTGGCAATTTCGAGGAGGAGGACTGTCCCCAGGACCCGATAAAAGTAGGAGGATCCTCGATCATGTGAAACATCCTTCTTCATATTGTGCTCCATCAATGGAGATCCTCGGACCGGATGGAAACGTTTGAAAATCCCATCTGGTTACAAAGGTCCATCACATCCACAAGGCGCTGAAGCTTTGAATCCTTGTCACCGCTCACAATCACCTCGTACTTCGCCGACTTGTCGGCGAGGAGTGCGCGAAGATGCTCCTTGAGCTCGGATCTATTCACCGGAATGTTTTCGATGAGAATTTTTCCCTCTTCCGTGATAGTGATATTCACCATTTTCGGAACTTGCTTGAGCGGGTGGTCAGCAGCCTTTGGCAAAGCCACGGTCACACCATTCAGCTTGACGAGCGACATCGAGATAAAAATAAAGACCACCATCAGAAAAAACATGATGTCGATCATCGGTATCAGTTCGATACGCGCCTTTGGGGAGTCGTCGCCCCCGTCACGAAACAACCTCATTTCATATACTCCTTGCCCTGGCTCTCGTTGATTCTGTACCCGAACTCTCCGGGATTATTCTCCTGATTTATCAGGCCGTAGAGGTGCTCCCTTCCGCACGATTGGCGACATTGGTCCCTCTGGAAAGCGTTGCGGAAGTCCGGGCCTCAGCCATTTCTGGGGCCTGCCTGTAGGCGTCTCGGATCGGCTTGTGAAGAATGGTGATGAGGCGGGCGGCAGATTCTAGGGAAGATTTGATTCCGGTAATCCACTTATAGAGAAAATTATAGAAGCCCAGGGAAACGATCGCGATCACAAGACCAGTTGCGGTCGCTATCAGAGCCTCTGCGACCCCTCCGGTGATCTGGGTCGGCTTTCCGAGTCCAGAGACAGACATGACATGAAAGGAAGCGACAATTCCTATGATCGTTCCAAGAAGCCCGAGAAGGGGGGCCATGGTAATGGCGGTATCGAGAATCCACATCCGCTCCTTGAGCTTCTTCTCCTCCAGAACAGCCTCTGCCTCTATCAGGTACTCGAGATTCTCTCCTTCCAACTCCGACTCCACGAACAGCTTGAGGATCTTGTTAACGATGAAGGAGTCGGAGATGTAGGACTCCTTCACCATGGCAAGAACAGCCTTCGGGTCAAGCTTTTCCTTAACGTTCTGCCTCAGGACTGCAAGCACGCGTTCGGTATGGATCTTTTCTTGCCTCAGCACAAAGAGCCGCTCGAATCCGACAGAAATGGCCACTACGGACATGGGCAGGAGGATATACATGACGGGTCCTCCGCTCATCAAATAAGAGAGTGCATTCATTTTTTCTCCTTGTTATTTGAATGTTTCCTTTCTTGATCTTCTGCCTTGGCCCCAAGATCCACCGAGACAAGAAGATCAACGGCATTTGATGCCCGGAAAAAGAGCGCCAGAAACCCTTCTTCGATGGACGCCTCCTCGAAACTTCAATCTATGCATCTCCAGACAGGACAGGGAAGAGCCACGATTTCGGTTTCCGGAAACACTACATCTCTTTCGACGAATACAATTCTCACATCATTGTTTGACGAGACGGTAAACACCAGATGTCGAAGAAGTGACGGGACGGTAAAGATTTAAGGAAACGCGTCAAACTTTTCCTTCATCTCGAAGATTATCCCGATGGATCCAGACCAGAGGGAAGTTGTGGAGAAAATCAACGATTATCACAAGAGCGCCGGGAGACTCCCGTTTTCGAAGACGGCGGTGAATTCGATGGAGGGCAGGAATGTCACGGCAAGTCCAGCACGAAGAATCGTCGTCTACGTGGCTGGTATCCTTTTATTCCACAGGATGTCCCGATCATTCGGAGAGACAGGCTGAAAGCGTGATTCCTGTTGCGATGCTGATCGAGGCTGAGCGCTCGGAAAAGGGACAACACGAGAGCCTAGGACCGCTTGTGCGACAAGGAAAATAAAGCTCTTCGGGATGACATGTTGCCCGATTTCAAGGCGCGGGGATTTGTGGAAGTGGATTGGAGGAGGTTTCCGGTCAGAGTGTCCCTACTCAGCCAGCATCAAGGAGAAATTCCCTCTCATCCGTTCATGGGTAGCAGGGAATATTTTCAAACCAGTCGGTCTGGGCGAGAGAGATGTGGCGGGACCAGCTGTTGACCGGAACAAAGGAATCGGAATCGGGACTCTTTCTCCAAACAGCCCTTTCCAGGTAGTATTGGCGCCGTTGATCTTCGGTAGGGTGGCAGTGGGGTGGAACCGGGAGGAAAAAGTCGAGGCGAACCACAATCGCGTCATGTCTGCCCCCGTGCGCAACCCTAGCCGAGCTTACCCTGAGTCCATAACGGAGGAATAACTCTCTGACATCGGAAAAACCCGACGGAGAGGGCAAAAGACCCACGATCCGGTCGATATCATCGACCGGATCGTCTGGCAAAGTTTTTGAGGCGGCAAATCCTCTCCCTGCCCCTCCCGATTCGGCAACCAGGAGAACAAAAAGAAGAATCCCCGCTGCTATTCGTCCTCCCCAAGTTTTTACCATTCCTGATGCTCCCTTCATTGTTCATTCTCTGCATATTCTCTTTGAAGACATCCGGACGGGCTCCGCTCGCCAGAGCGACCGGCACATCGAGGGGATACACGGACGAATCTTCCTAGAAGACATCACGAATGAAAAATCCATGGCTGATCAAAAACAGCGAAGCTCGACAATTTCTGTCTCACAATCACATAACTATCTTTTCACGAAACCGATCTTCCCAACGTCATTTGACAGGACGGTAAACGTATGATGTCGAATGGGTGACATAACGATAAAGATTTCAAGAATTCTTTTATATCCTTTTAATCCCGATGGATACTCAATGAACTCGGCCTCAGTAAAAACAGTGAGGGACAGCGGCATTCGCATGTTCCTTGAGAAGCAGACTCGTGGAATAGTTCCAAGTTTCTGATATTCGGGTAGAAAGATTTCCATAGAGATTCTGAAAGAAGGACTTAGACGAGCAGAACAGGAATACGAATGCGCGACAGCACCTGTGATCATCCCTAAAAAATGCCTTTTAGTCGCCGGAGGGGCTTTCTCCGGTCAAAAATCCGCCGAAGAACCGAGGGAGTCTCCTTGGAAGGAATCTCTAACAAAAATTCCCTCGAGTCAGGACCGATCCTCCTCCCTCTCCAGCCGCTCGAGTAGGGGACAGGAATCCCCATGGCCGGGGGAGAGGCAGTCGTCCACCAAGCCCTCCAGGGCGGCTTCCATCCGGCGAAGGTCACGGATTTTGGACCGGACAAGGTCGAGTTTCTCTTGGGCGAGGGTCAACACCGAGGTACAAGAGCCTCCGCTCTCCCTGCGAAGACCCAGAAGTTCCCGGATCTCTCCGAGGGAAAATCCCGTCTCCTTGGCCCGACGGATGAAGAGGAGCCGGCGCACGGTTTCCGGGCCGTAGTCGCGATAGCCCGACTCCGTGCGTTGCACGGGAGGGATCAGACCCTCCCGTTCGTAAAACCGGACCGCATCGACGCTCATCCCTGCCGCGCGTGCCACCTTGCCGATCGAAAGACCCATTGTCCAACTCCTTCCCATAGGGGCAGCTCCCCTACCCCGCGCAACAGGAGAGGCGTCCCACATCTTTGCTGAATGACTGGGCACAGAGCTTGAGGCTTTCCACCATGGTCAGATACGGAAAAAACATCCGGCCGATCTCCTGAACGGTCAATCCCCGTGCCAGGGCCATGGCCGCCGACTGGACCACCTCTCCTCCCTCGGGGGCGAGGACGGTGCAGCCCAGAAGCTGGCCGGTCCTTTCGTCCGCCACCATCCGGATCCACCCCCGGGTATCGAAGTTGACCAGCGCCCGGGGAACCTTGTCGAAGGGAAGGGTTCTCGCCACCGGAGAATACCCCTTCTCCCGGGCCTCCTCCTCCGTGAGCCCTACCCGGGCCACCTGCGGGTCGGTAAAGATGACTTCGGGCAAGACCGCAAGGTCGAGCGGATCCTCTCCCGCCCCCATCATGTGGGTGGCCGCCCGGGTTCCTGACGCCGCCGCCACATAGACAAACTTCGGGAGTGTGGTGCAGTCCCCTGCGGCAAAGATCCCGGGAACGCTGGTCTCAAGACGGTTGTCGACTACGATCTCTCCAGCAGGATTGGTCCGGACGCCGACGCTGTCGAGGCCGAGGCCCCGGGTGTTGGGATGCCTCCCGGTGGCCACGAGAAGGGAATCTCCTGTCAGGGTGTCTCCATCGGAGAGCGTCACGGAAAACGTTCCGTTCCGGTGGTCCACCCGGGAGGGGGTCGCCTGGGGGACGATCTTCACGCCCTCCCCTTCCAGATAGCGCCCCAGATCCCGTCCCAGATCCTCCTCCATTTTCGAGAGGATCCTTTCTCCCCGGATCACAAGGGTCACCTCGGCCCCCAACCGCCGCCAGGCCTGACCGATCTCCAGGGCCACAAAGCCGCCGCCAAGGACGATCAGATGTCGGGGAATCTCCTTGGCAAAGAGCGCCTCGGTCGAGGTCCAGAAGGGGGTCTGGGCCAGACCGGGGATCTCGGGAACATGAGGCTGGGAGCCCGTGGCGATCAGGACCCGGTCGGCGGCCAGCCTCTTCTCGTTTCCTGTGCCCTCCCGAACCACCACGGTCCGGGGCCCCTCAAGCCTCGCCTCTCCGGTCAGGACCTCGACCCCCGGAGTCTCCCGGAGAATCCGGGAGTATTTCTCTTCCCGAAGCTCGAGAACCCTCCGGGTCCGCTCGTCGGCAAGAAGAGCGGGAGAGACCCCGGGGGAGTTCGGCGCGATCCCGGAAAAGGGAGGATTCTTCACCATGTGCGCCTGGTGCCCCTGGCGCACCAGGATCTTCGAAGGAACGCACCCCACATTGACGCAGGTTCCCCCCAGGGTTCCCCGCTCCACCAGCGTCACCCGGGCGCCGAGATCGGTGGCCCGAAGGGCGGCGGCAACGGCTCCGGAGCCCGCCCCGATGATCACGAGATGTCGGGGGGAGGAGCTGTTTCCATCGGCGCCAGGACTCATCTGATTCCCCTGGAGGGATGGCTCGCCTTTGGGACGCAGGTCGTACCCGGCCTGGCGAACCGCCTTCTGCATCGCCTCGAAGCGCGTTCCGGGCTCGACTCCGGCCTCACCTGCCCTCCCCTCAAAGGCCACTTGGGCCGAGACGACCCCGGGAAGGCCCCGGAGGGCCTTTTCCACACTTCGGGCGCAGTGGTCGCAGGTCATGCCCTCCACAAAAAACTGTACGGTCTCCATTGTCATCCTCCTTTTTCGACTCTCTTGTGCTGAGGCACCCATTCTGCCCCCGAAACAAATCTCCACCCTGGTTCCCGGGGAATACTAAAGAGACTCCCTCTCGCATGAGGCCCCGGCCCGGGATTTGAGCATCCTTCGCCACAGGTCCCCGCCGGTCAGAAGGAGCAGCCCCGCAAGCCCGGCATCCATGGCCGGATGGAAAAACTTCATCCCGAGGGGAAGCGCCAGTGCCGAGACAAGATAGGCCACCAAAAGGGGCACGCTCTGCCTCCGGCGATAGCTCATGAAGGCCCCCCAGCCCCCCAGAAGGAGGGATCCCACCATCAGGGGAAAGAGGAGATGCTTTTTGACGAGAACCCCCAACCCGACTGCCCCCATGAAGGACAAGATCGTGGGGATCCCCAGACAGCACAGCACGGCCACAAGGGAGACGATGCTTGCCGCCACCGTTGTCCCCAGGGCAAGAGGCTCTTTCCCACCGCGTTCCGTCTTGTTTTTTTCCATTTTTTCCCTCCCGGGTCACCTGTGGGTCTTCGAGGAATCGGAGGCCTTCCTGCGATCCTGTCTTAAAGATAAACCCTTGACCTAGGTCCAGAGTCAAGAGTGCAACCCATGACGATTCCCAAAAATCGGGATCAGAAAAAAAGATAGGGACTGTCAAAGGCTTGGATGACAACAAGGTCGGCGGAGAACGGCGAAGGAAGGGAGAGAAAGGAGGAACTCGCCGAAAACAGGAGAGTGCCGCAAAGAGGGCACGAACGGACAAAAACAATGGGAGGAACCTCTCCGGCAGCGACGTGGAGAGGCCCCGGGCTCAGACCATGTGGCGGATGATCTTCCCTTCCACCATGTACATGATGATTTCGGCCACGTTGGTCGCATGGTCGGCGAAGCGCTCGAGGGAGCGGGAGATGAAGAGGATCCGGATGATGGGGCTCGTCTCCCCCGTGTGCTGGCGAAGGTTTTCGACGATGGTCCGCACCAGGGTCCGGTGGAGGACATTGACCTTCTCGTCCTCGAGGGTCACCTGCTTGGCCATGGCGGTGTTCCGGCTGACAAAGGCCTCCAGGGCATTCGTCAGCATGGACCGTCCGATGGTGGACATCTCCACGATGGCGGGAGGAATCGAGACCGGGGGCTCGTCGCAAAGCTCCACCACCCGTTCGGCGATGTTCGTGGCCAGGTCGCTCATCCGTTCGAGGTCCGTGATGATCTTCATCGCGGTGATGACAAAGCGCAGGTCCCGGGCCTCCGGCTGGTGAAGGGCGATCATCCGGACGCAGTCCTCGTCGATCCCCACCTCCATGGCGTTGACCTGGTGGTCCCGGTCGATCACCTGGCGGGCCTTCACAGGATCCCGGGCCACCAGGGCCTCGATCGACTCCTGCATCTGCAGTTCCACCATGCGGCCCATTTCCGTGATCCGCCCCTTGAGCTGCTCCAGCTCCACATCGAGATGTCGTTGCACGCCCGTCCCTTCCCTTGCCTCAGCCGAACCGGCCCGTAATGTAGTCTTCCGTTCGAGAGTCGTCCGGATTGGTGAAGATCTTGGTGGTCTCCCCCACCTCCACCAGCGTGCCGTCGAGAAAGAAGGCGGTGTAGTCCGACACCCGGGCGGCCTGCTGCATGTTGTGCGTCACAATCGCTATTGTATACCTGTCCTTGAGATCCTGCATGAGCTCCTCGATCCGGGCGGTGGAGATGGGGTCGAGGGCCGAGGCCGGCTCGTCGAGAAGGATGACCTCCGGCTCCACCGCCAGGGCCCGGGCGATGCAGAGGCGCTGCTGCTGCCCCCCCGAAAGGGCGAAGGCAGATCCCTTGAGCCGGTCCTTCACCTCGTCCCAAAGGGCGGCGGCCCTCAGGGACTTCTCCACGATGTCGGAGACGAGGGAGGCGGATTTGACCCCCTGGATCCGGAGACCATAGGCCACATTTTCGTAGATCGACATCTGGAAGGGGTTGGGCTTCTGGAAGACCATCCCCACCCGTTGGCGCAGCAGGACCGGATTGACCGCCGCCCCGTAGATTTCCTGGCCGTCGAGGAGGGCGGAGCCCTCCATCCGGAAGCCCGGAATGAAGTCATTCATCCGGTTCAGGCTTCGAAGGAAGGTCGACTTGCCGCATCCGGACGGTCCGATCATGGCCGTGATCTTCTTCTCGGGAACGGCAAAGTTCACATCCCTCAGCGCCTGGGTCTTCCCGTAGAAGGCCGAAAATCCCTTCGTCTCGATCTTCAGGTTCCCAGACATCGGCGCGCTCTGTTCCAAAGGACCTCCCGTCACGCTTTCCGGGCGTACTTCCGGCTCCCCCAGGAAAGGAGCCGGATGCCCATGTCGAGCAGAAGGACAATCACGGTCAGGACCAGGGCCGCGGCCATGGCCTTCACGTGAAGCGCCTTCGAGGGCTCGTGAATATAGATGAAGATCTGCATCGCCAGATCCCCCACCGAACCGTTGGATCCGACGAGGGAATGGGGAATGCCGGTGTTGTAGTAGTTGGTGAAGACCAGGGGGGCCGTCTGGCCCAGGACGTTCAGGACACCTAGCAGGATCCCCGTCCCGATCCCGGTGATCGCCGCGGGGATCGCGAGATCCCGCATCACCTGGAAACGGGTGGCCCCCAGGGCCAGCGCCCCTTCGATGTAGCTTCTCGGCACATCCCGAAGGGCCTGCTCGGTGACCCGGGTCACGATGGGGATCATGATGAATCCCAGGGTCAACCCCGCGGCCAGCCCCGAGAACCCCCAATGGAACCCCCATCCGGTATTGGTGGAAAAGACATAGAACCCCACAACCCCCCAGATGACCGAGGGGACGCCCAAAAGAAGATCCGAGAGAAGCCGCGTGATCCCCGCAAGCCTCGTATGGCTCTGATCCCACAGGTAGAGACCCGCCCAGACGCCCACCGGCACCGACAGGAGGCTTGCCAGCACGATGAGAATGAGGGAGCCGGCGATCCCGTTCAGGATGCCTCCCTCAATTCCCACCGGGAAACCCGAGGGCATGGTGGTCACGAAGGAGAGGGAAAGGGCCGCCTTTCCCCGGTCGTAGGCGATATAGATGATCGCCAGGAGGGGGGTGACCGCCACGAGGAAGGCGATTCCCGTAATGCTTCCCAGGACGACGTTCCGGATTTGCCGGTAGGGAGAGAGCCCCTTTTCGGGGAGGCGCGCGTCAGCCACCGCCGACCGACCCTGCAAGACG
>JAKAAM010000013.1:8202-20730 GCA_021802325.1 Nitrospirota bacterium | reverse complement strand
TGTAATAGATGGCGAGATCGATCGCACCCTGTTCCAGAAGGGATTCCAAGCGTTCCCGTTTGTATTCGGGAAGGGACGGGAGGTGATTTTCGTAAACTCCGATTGTCTCCACGGTGTACCCCAGTTTTTTGAGCCCTTCCGGGATCAGCCCTGATCCCCTGTCTCCCCTGACGAGAAGCACTCTTTCGGTATGAGGGCCGGGAAGGGAGGCGAAAGCCTCGATAACCCCCGGACCATGGGACTGGACCGGGACGGCGTCCGGAAAGAGGCCGAAGTATCCAAGGGCCTCTGTGGTCGCGGGTCCCATGGAAAGGATCCGCATCCCCGAGAGGCGTCGAATGTCCAATTTTTTTTCGTAGAGCTTTCGAAAAAAATGACGCACACCGTTTGGGCTCAGGAAAACGAGCCATGAAAAATGGGGGAGATCCGAAAAGGCCGCGTCAGAGTTTCCCGTTGTCTCCGGGACCACCGAGATGGTCGGACAGGAGATGACCGTTGCCCCCAGCGATTCCAGCATGGTGGTCAGTTCGGTTGCGGTTTCCCGTTCCCGGGTCAGGAGGATCCGCTTTCCGAAAAGGGGAAGGCGGTGGACCCAGTCTATCTCGGAGCGAAGAGAGACCACCCCGCCGATCAGAAGGGTGACCGGCGGGGTCAGCGGGTTTCTGTCGAGAAAACTGGAGAGGTCTCCAAGGCTTGTTTCAAACGACTCCTGATCCGGAGTCGTTCCCCATCGGGCCAAAAGGACAGGAGTCCCTGGTGGGAGACCTGCCTGAAGAAGTCTTTTCGAAAGCTCCTTCATGTACATGACGCCCATCAGGACCACGATCGTCTGGTTGGGTCTTGTCAGGGCGAGGAGATCCAGGTCGTTCCATTCCGAAGGGTTGTCATGGGCGGTCAGGATGACAAGCCTCGAGTTGTGATCTCTGTGAGTGACCGGCACTCCGGAGTAGGCCGGAACGGCTATGGTGGAGGAAACTCCGGGAACCACGGAAAAGGGAATCCCGGCTTTCCTGAGCGCCTGAGCCTCCTCGCCACCCCGTCCGAAGACAAAGGGGTCCCCTCCCTTGAGACGGACCACCGTTTGACCCTTGCGGGCGTGATCGATCATGGTGGCTTCGATTTCCCCCTGGGACATGCGGGGGTGATTTCTGACCTTTCCAACGTCGATCCTCAATGCATGCGGGGGGGCGAGATCAAGAAGGTCGAGGGAGACGAGATGGTCATAGAGGACCACATCTGCCGTTGCGAGAAGATGGGCCCCTTTCCTCGAAATCAGACCTGGATCTCCCGGTCCCGCTCCGACCAGATGGACGCGTGGGAGCCTCTTGGCAAATTGTTCGTTCAGTGATTCGCGGGGCACGGTGTTGAACTCCTCGCAGATCCAGGGTGTGGAGCCTGGAAAGTCTTTTGGGTTTAGTGATTTTTCCATTATGAGGGAGGACTTTCAGGTCTTCAAGAGAGAGCGGGTTTCAACGGGGACCTCAGTGGGGCATCACGGCATCCAGCAAGGCCTTGCCTCCCCGGTCAAGAAGCCTTTTTCCCGCTTCCCTCCCCAGGTCTTCCGCGCGAAGGGCCTCGCCGGTGATGGATTCCTCGAGAAGGGTCGTGCCGGCAGGGTCGAGAACCCTGGCGACGATTTCCAGCCGACCGTCCGGAAAAAGGCGGCCATGTGCCGCGAGTGGAAGCTGGCAGCCTCCATTCAAGGCCGAAAGCACTCCTCTTTCCGCCTGAACGCAGAGCGTCGTCTCCCGATCCGAAATGCGGGAGAGGAGGGCTCCGATCCTTCGGTCGTTCTCCCGGTATTCGAGCCCCAGCGCCCCCTGGCCCACGGCCGGAAGGGAGAGTCCGGTCGGCAGGTACTGGCGGATCTTGTCAGAGTACCCCAGTCTGATCAATCCCGCCGCGGCGAGAATGATGGCATCCACCTGTCCTTCATCAAGCTTTCTCAGTCTGGTTCCGACATTTCCCCGGAGGGAAATGAACTCCAGGTCGGAGCGGAAATGGCGAAGCTGGGCGATGCGGCGCAGCGACGATGTCCCGACGCGGGCTCCTGAAGGGAGGGATTCCAGTGAGGGATGATGGACGGACACGAAGGCGTCACGGGGATCTTCCCTTGAAAGGATGGCACCGAGAACCAGTCCTTCGGGAAGAAAGGCGGGAACATCCTTCATGCTGTGAACGGCCAGATCGATGGAGCCTTCTAGAAGAGCGTCTTCAATTTCTTTCACGAACAGACCCTTGCCCCCGACCTGGGAGAGGGGGACCGAAAGAATCATGTCTCCTGTGGTCTTTATGATCTTTAGCTCTGTCGCAAGTCCGGAGATTTTTTCGATCTGTTCGGCCACATGACGGGCCTGCCAGAGGGCCAGCTCGGAACCCCGGGTGCCGATTCGTACAGGAGATTGTGGTGATTCGGGTTCTTTTAGCAAGACTGTTCGCCAGGGATGGGGAAGTTGGATTGGGGGGACTCAAGAACGGAAGATTGTTTTTCCAGTGGAGAGGAGTCTTCTCTTTGGAGGGGGGACTCCTGGGTCGGAAGTTCCGGAGAAAGTCCGTAGCAGCGGGAGATCCACTCCCATGCCTCTTCCAGATTCGATGAGTTCCGAAGCGTCTGATAAGTGGGATGAAGCATTTTGTTGACGAGGGACTGGGCCAGAATGACGACCTGTTTTCTCGCCTCCTCAGGCAGGCTGTCGAGGGTTCTCGAAAATCGGTCCAGCTCGGACTGCTGGAGCTTCTCTGTGTGGCGTCTGAGAGCCTGGATGAGGGGAACGGCCGAGCGTTCCGAGCGCCACTTCTGGAACTGGGCGAGTTCCTGCCGGACGATTTCCCGAGCGGCGTAGGACTCCATCTCCCGTTCCTTCTGATTGGCCTCCACCACCGACTTCAGATCGTCGATATTATAGAGAAAGGTGTTTGCGAGTCTGGAAATGTCGGGATCGATATTGCGAGGAACGGCGATGTCGATCAGGAAGAGCGGCCGGTAGCCTCGGCGTTCCATGGCTTTTTCCATGATAGGAACTGTGAGGAGATAGGTTTCCGCCCCTGTCGAGCAAACGACCATGTCCGCATCGGCCATGGTCCCTTCGAGGGTGTCCATGGAAGCATAGGCCGCTTCGTATTCCGCGGCCAGGAGTTTGCCTTTTTCGGGATCTCGCGTCATTACGGTCAAGGAACGGACTCCCATTTTCTTCATGTGGCGGGCTGTCAGCTGGGCCATTTCTCCGCCACCGAGAAGAAGAACGGATTTGTTCGACATGTCCTGAAAGATTTTTCGGGCCAGCTGGCAGGCGGCATAGCTGATCGAAACGGGAAGATGGCTGATCGCCGTCTCGGAGCGAACCCGTTTTGCCGTGCTGACCGATCTTTGGAAAATCTGGCTCAGGTAAGGGCCGATGGTGTTTTCCTGCCGGCAGATTTCAAAAGCTTCCTTGACCTGTCCGGTGATCTGAGGTTCTCCGACAATCATGGAGTCGAGGCTTGCCGTCACTTCAAACAGATGCTCGACGGCTTCGCTATCCGTTTTGTAGTAAAGATGGGGTCTGAGCGGGATCGATGCGAGGGCCGGATGGGTTCTCGCCAGAAAGCGGGTAAAGAATTCCGGGTCCGGATGGAGGTTTGAGGTGATCGTCAGGATCTCGACCCGATTGCAGGTCGAAAGAAGGAGACATTCGAGAACATTTTCTTCGCGGGAAAGGAGACGAACCGCCGGAGACAAATGGTCCTTCGGATAGGCGATCTTTTCTCTGACATCGACCGGAGCCGTCTTGTGGTTGACCCCTGCGAGGGTAATCTTGATCACTGTTTCGCCTCTGCAGTCACCCGGTGCTCCTCCCGAGACGGACAGAAACCGCCTACAGTAAGAAGTGCGAACCCTTAGAAAAAACGGCCAGCGCGACCATTGTCGCCGCGAATATCAGAAAGCCCGAAATGGAGAGGTATGCGGCCTGCTTTCCCCGGAAACGTCGGCTCCACCGGAGAAGCACCGTTGCCGCATAGGCGATCCAGACCAGAAAGGCTCCCAGAAAAGCGATTCTTCCCTGCGAAGCGTGTGGAATGGTCGTCCCGAATTTTTTCCATGACCAGATCATGGCAAAAATCAGCCCGGTGGTCAAGAAAACAAAACCGAGACCGCTGAAGTTCGTGTTGAGTTGGTCGAGCGTCTCCAGGGAGGGAATCCGGCTGAAAAAACGATTGAAGATCTTTCGTCGCAAAAAAAAGTCCAGAAGGAGGTAAAGGAGCGCGACGATGAAGGAGAGTGCGGCGGATGCGAGCCCCAGATCGATCAGGATTGTGTGGAGGGAGAGGAAAAAGCCGATGGGAGCCGATGTTGTGAAAAGCGGAGAATGAAAGGAGATCCCGATGACCATGAGCGTGGAGAGGAAGGCGATGGCAAAAATGAAGAGGCCGAGGATCCGGGCCTTTTTCTGATGCTCGAGATAGAGGAAGGCGAGGACGAGCGACCAGGAAAAGAAAGAAAGGGCCTCGCGCAGGGAGAGAAGGGCGACATGGCCCTGGAAGCCGAATCGGATGAAAATAGCCAGCGATTGGAAGAGAACTCCTCCGACTCCCGCAGTGACCGGGGCCCAGGGAACACGCGTGGGACGGGGGAGAAGAATTTCCGAAAGGTAGAGGAGAAACGCCCCCAGGTAAAAACCGCTGGCCAATTCGAGGAGCAAAAGTTCGAGCGGTGAAATCTTCATCTGGACTCCCTCCGGACAGGAGGGACCGGTGTCCCTCTTCCAGTCTCTGGTCTTCCGGTTCCGGAGGTCGTATTTTGGGGTTGGAGGAGCATGGAGGCCAATCGTTCTGATATGATAACCATAAGGTTCTGCGTCCCGCTAATGATGCTGTTGTTCATTCTATCACAGAGGCTGGGTCAGGGCCAAAAGCCAAGCGGGGTCGACCCCTTTTCGCTTTCGGGCATTTTCCCCCCCACTCGCTGGAGGATGTCTTGTCTAGGAATTTTCTCTACACGCTGAAGGCTCAAGGGCTTTTTGAAAGACCCTTCAGAGTCTCCACCGCCCCCGTGTACCTGCCAGGGGTCGATGCGGATTTCCTGGACCGCCTCGGCATCGCGCTGTACTCCTTTTACCGGGCTTTGGATCTGATCTACAGGGAGCCCTCACACGCGCGTGATTTCGTAAGGTACACCCTGGATAGGGGAAAGCCTGCCGACCTTCTCGCATTTGGCCTTGCCAAAAAGTTCCGACAGGATCTTCCACGCGTTCTCAGGCCGGATCTTCTGCTTACGCCGGATGGACCGGTTCTGACGGAAATGGATTCGGTCCCAGGGGGGCCCGGCCTTCTGCTGGCCCTTTCGCGGATCTATCGGGACAGAGGACAGGGAGGCATGATCGGGGGACCGGAGGGGATTCTCGAAGGTTTTGCCGCCATGATCCGGGCTCAGGAGAGGGACCCCAGTCTGGGGATCGTCGTTTCGGACGAGTCCGAAGAATACAGGGGGGAAATGCGGCTCCTGGCCAGCAGTCTTTCAAGGGCCCATTTCCCGGCAGTCTGCATTCATCCGCGGGATTTGCATTTCGACGAGGACGGCCTTTTTATTCATTCAAAAAATGGACCGGTGAGGCTGAACATTCTTTACCGGTTTTTTGAACTTTTCGATCTTCCCAACATACCCAAGGCCGAAATGATGCTTTATTTCGCCAAAGGTGGAAAAGTGAAGATCACTCCTCCCATCAAACCATGGCTCGAGGAAAAAGCGGGGATGGCCCTTTGGCATCACCCCGAACTCCGTTCGTTCTGGGTTCGAGAAATGCCTCCGGATTCCGTCGAGCTTCTGGATCGACTCATTCCGCAAACATGGATTCTTGATCCATCCCCGATCCCTTTTTCCGCCGCGCTGACCCCACCGATTCCGGTGGGAGACCGGTCCCTGAGAGATTTTTCAGGACTTTCCGAGTTGACTCAGAAAGAGCGCCGATTCATTATTAAGCCATCCGGTTTCTCTCCTCTTGCATGGGGAAGCCGGGGGGTCGTTGTTGGACACGACCTTCCGGAGGAGTCCTGGCGTCAGGCGTTGCAGAATGCCTTCGGGTCCTTCAACACGGGGCCTTACGTGCTGCAGCCCTTTCGTACGACCCGCGTGCTTTCCCTTTCGGGGTTTGACGTTCTGTTAAATGAGGAGCGTGAGGAGGGTTACCGCGTGCGCGTCTGTCCCTACTTTTTCGTTACAGGGAGCAAGGTCATTACGGGCGGTGTTCTGTCAACAGCCTGTCCAAAAGATAAAAAGCTGATTCACGGGATGGTCGATTCGATCCTGTCGCCTGTCTGGGCCGGAAAGGAGCAGGAAGACTCCGGCATTTGAGAGGTTTGTCTGGACATATATGAGTTGATGAAGACGATTGACGCGGTTTCTGCATAGGCCCGGTCACCAGGATCCGGGGAGCGAGGATGAGATGGAGGAATGGCAGGAGCTGCTTGTCGGGGGAATTCGAAGGAGTGAGGATATTCCTCCGGATTGGGCTTTCGTACGGGACGGGATCGGTCCTGAAAATGTGGAAACCCTTTACCCTCTCAGGATCAATTCCTATTATCAGTCATTGATTGAAAGCCCCGATGATCCGATCGGGCTTCAGGTACTTCCGGACCCGGTCGAATGGATGGACGGAGAAAGCCCTCTCGACCCTCTCGGGGAAGACGAGGACAGCCCTGTTCCTTCCATCGTCCACCGGTACCCGGACCGGGTCCTTTTTCTCGTCACCAACCAGTGTCCGATCTATTGCCGATACTGTACCCGCAAGAGACTTGTCGGTAAACCGGAAGGGGTGGTGACCCGCGAGGAGATCCGACAGGGAATCGCCTACATCAGAGAGCATGTGGAGGTTCGCGACGTCGTGCTTTCCGGAGGGGATCCCCTCATGCTGAAGGACGACCTGCTGGAGGAGGTCCTTTCGGGGTTGCGATCCATCCCCCACCTGGAAATTATCCGCATCGGAACGCGTGTGCCCTCCGCTCTCCCCCAGAGGGTGACCCCCGCCCTCTGCCAGATGCTGAAGCGCTATCACCCTCTCTATATGAACCTGCATTTCAACCATCCCAGAGAAATCACCCCTGAATCCTCCCGGGCCTGCAACATGCTTGCTGATGCGGGCATTCCCCTCGGATGCCAGACCGTTCTCATGAAAGGGGTCAACGATGACGCCGGAACCCTTGCGACCCTCTTCAAACAGCTCCTCCGGATCCGCGTCAAACCCTATTATCTTTACCAGGCGGATCTGACGAGAGGGGCTAACCATTTCCGGACTCCGCTCTCCAAGGGGCTTTCGATCATGCGTGAGCTTCAGGGCCACATCTCCGGAATGGCGATTCCGCATTTTGTCATCGATGCCCCGGGAGGCGGAGGTAAAATCCCTGTCCTCCCTGACGATTACCTTGTCGGAAGAGAGGGTGAAAACATCATTCTCAAGAACTATGAAAACCAGCTATTCTCCTATCCCGATGTCGACGCCCAATCCGCGCCGGACGCGGACCGCGGTCTTCAGGGGGCTGATTCGATCGAAAACAGGAAAAGCGGTGCAGAAGGAAGTACCATGGAAAAAAACGCGGGCCCCTCTCTGCTTCCAAACGGTCATTCCCCCAAAAACGATCGGAATGGACGAGTGCCGGGACTTGCCACGCCTTCCTTCACGAAGCCTGCTGACCGGAGCCCTCTATGACAGACCCGACCATGGGGGATGCCCACCCGGACCTTTCCCTGCCCGATGCGGAGAGGAGAGGGGTTTATCATGCGATCTACACGCGGAGGGATATCCGCCGGGAATTTTTGCCCGATCCCGTCCCGAATGACATTCTGATTCGTCTTCTGAAGGCGGCCCACCATGCGCCGTCGGTCGGTTTCATGCAGCCGTGGAATTTCATACTGATCGAGAATCCCGTTGTCAGGCAGGAGCTTAAACGGGTCGTAGACAAGGAAAGAAGGGCTGCGGCCATCGTATTCGAGTCTCCGCGGTCTGAAAAATTTCTGTCTCTCAAGGTGGAGGCGATTCTCGACGCCCCGGTTCTCATCGGGGTGACCATCGATCCCGCCCGGGAGGGGCCATTCGTCCTAGGACGGCTTTCCGATCCGGATACCGATGTCTACAGCGCGTCCTGCGCCATCATGAATCTATGGCTGGCCGCGCGCGCCGAAGGGATCGGAATGGGATGGGTGACGATCTTCCGCCGCGAGGATGTTCAGGGAATCCTGAATCTTCCCTACCATGTCAAACCGATCGGTCTCCTTTGCCTTGGCTATGTCCGGGAATTTCCCCGGAAGCCGATGCTGGAAACAGAGGAATGGGCCTACCGCCAACCCCTTTCCAAACATGTTTTCGTGGATGGGTGGGGCAAGCAGGAAGGCTCCTTTTGGCAATCGATCAGTGAAGACCTTGACCGGAAAGATGTGTGGCCTTGGGAACTCTAAGCGATTGCCAGATCCGCGGCCTGATTGCCGAGGGCGTGGTTGCCTCCGAAAGGGATTGGGGTGTGAGGCAGGTTCAGCCGGCTTCACTCGATCTCCGACTCGGAGAGGTCGCCTACCGGCTCCGTTCGAGCTTCCTTCCCCTCGAATCCTCCGTTTCTGAGCTTTTGCCCGATCTGGCCCTTTACTCATTCGACATCCGTTCCTCCCCCTTTCTCGAAAAGGGAGCCGTCTATCTGGTGCCTTTGTCCGAGTCCCTCTCCCTTCCCCCCTTTCTCTCGGCAAAGGCCAATCCGAAATCCTCCACGGGAAGGCTCGATGTCTTTACCCGGGTCCTGACGGAAAGAGGAGACCGATTCGACGATATCCCGTCGGGGTACGACGGAAAGTTGTATCTTGAAATCTTCTCCCGATCCTTCACTCTAAAGATTAGTCCGGGACTAGCTCTTTGCCAGATGCGCTTTTTTTCGGACAGGACATTCCTCTCCGATTCGGAAATCCTCGAGCGACAGAGAAAGTCCTCCCTCTACCATGTCTCGGAGAAGACCTCTCCCGAGACCTTTCGCGACAGGATCGTCGATGGGGGGCTCTACCTGGGGGTCCGCCTTCGCGGAGAGTCGATCGTCGGTTTCAGGGCCCGACCCGATGCCGGAATTCTGAGTCTTGTCCCAGGCGATACCCAGCGGGCGACCGAATTCTGGGAGCCAATCCATGGGGTGCCCCGGGGGGAAATGATTCTGGAGCCGGAAAAGTTTTATCTTTTTGCCTCGAGGGCCAAGATCCGGGTTCCGCTCGATCTTGCCGCCGAAATGCTCCCGTTCGACGCGGCGGCGGGAGAGCTCAGAACGCACTATGCCGGTTTTTTTGACCCGGGGTTCGGGCTCTCCGGGGAAGGGGCGCGGGGAGTTCTGGAGGTGAGGCCCCACGACGTTCCCTTTCGGATTGTCGATGGGCAACCGGTCTTCAAGTTGCGCTACGAGCGAATGGAGCGGGAACCGGACATTCCCTACGGACAGGGACTGGGCTCAAACTACACCAACCAGGGACTCAATCTGAGCCGGTATTTCATCAACGACTTTTCCGTGACCGGATCCTCCTTCAAGGAGGATTGATTTTAGAGAAAGAAAAAAATAAGATATTGCAGATGTGCCGTCGTTGATCTGACTCCTCCTTGTTCCCCGGTAGCTCAGTTGGCAGAGCGGGTGACTGTTAATCACCATGTCGCAGGTTCGAGCCCTGCCCGGGGAGCCATTTTCGATCCAGTCTTTCCTTGGATTTCCTTCAGACGCTCCCTTCAAATTGAACGGTAGTTCCTCGATGCCATACCATTTCCTGGATCCCTGGGATAGCCTGCATAGCTTCACTGCTTGGGCGTTTCCGTGATCTTCATCGATGATTGGAAGGCCCTTGGAGAGGCCGAGCGACGCGTAGTGGTGGCCGCTTTCCTGGGCTGGACACTCGATGCTTTTGATTTTTTTCTGCTCGTGTTTGTCCTGAAAGACGTCTCCCGGGCTTTTTCAGTCTCCCTGACCACGGTTACCGAGGCCATTTTCCTGACCCTCGCGACCCGGCCTCTGGGGGCACTGTTCTTTGGATCCCTGGCCGACCGCTACGGTCGAAGGCCGGTTCTGATGGCGGTCGTTCTTCTCTATCCGTTTTTCGGTTTTCTGTCAGCCATCGCCCCGACCATCGGGGCATTCCTCATTCTCAGAGGATTGTTCGGAGTCGCGATGGGGGGTGAATGGGGTGCCGGATCCTCTCTTGTCATGGAAAGCATTCCCGTGTCCTGTCGAGGGTTCGTTTCCGGGATATTGCAGGCCGGATATCCGGCAGGGTACCTCCTCGCCTCGCTGGCCTATGCATTCATCTATCCGGTCACGGGCTGGAGAGGACTTCTGATGCTGGGAATCCTTCCCGCTTTTCTCGTGTTCTTCATTCGTAGAAGTGTCCCCGAATCGCCTTCTTTTTCAGAGAAAAGACCTCATTTTTCCAGGAACTGGAGAGCAATGGTCGGTCATCATTGGAAGCTGGCGCTTTTTGCCGTTGTCCTGATGACAGCATTCAACTTTCTCGGCCATGGGACTCAGGACCTCTACCCCACATTCCTTGAATCGGTCCATCATCTGTCTCCTGGAACGGTCGGAGGAATTGCGGTTTTTTACAACTTCGGGGCGATCCTGGGAGGGATCATCCTCGGAACTCTTTCTGAAAGGGTCGGACGAAGGCGGGCCATCTTGTGGGCGGCCCTCCTGGCCCTGGCGGTGTTGCCATTCTGGGCCGGGGCCGACGGGATAGTGGCTCTTGCCGGAGGGGCATTTCTGATGCAGTTTGCGGTTCAGGGCGCCTGGGGGGTCATTCCGGTCTACCTGAACGAGATATCTCCGCCAGAAATCAGGGGAGCTTTCCCCGGAGTCGTTTATCAGACGGGCAATCTTCTGGCTTCCGCAAACGCCACGCTTCAGGCCCTCCTGGCCCACCATCTGGGAGGAAGGCTCGGGCTTTCTCTGGGAGTGGTGGCGGCATTGGCGGCTGTCACGATTGCGGCTCTGATAGGTCGGGGACCGGAGAGAAGAGGAGAACGCCTCCATTGCGGATGAAAAAACGGTGACGTTCTCCTTATCGGAAAAAGCTGGATGCTAGACGTAGGTGGCGAACGCTGTGAGTGCGCGATCGAGGGCCTTGTGTTTTTTTCGGAACTTTTCCAGAGGAATACCCTGGGACCAGGCGTCCCATGACTGACGGATGGATTGACCTCCGGCCCGGGCTCCATCGGGATGGCCGCAGACCCCGCCTCCACAAAGGTAGGCAAAGTCGGGGCCGAAAAGATCGGCGTGGACTCCCAGGGTTCCCGCATGCATTCCTCCGCCTACGGCGATCAGGGAAGACTTCATATCCCCCATCGGGATTCGGCACATCTCTCGCACTGTTTTAAGGTCCGACTTTGTCGCCTTCAGAGTTCCCTTGAGGGCCGGATAAAGAATGAGGTCCGATCCCAGAATCCTCATGAAACGGGCCCAGGCGCGAACCGACATTCCGTGTTTTTGCCAGAGCCAGTCGCTGGTGGCCATATGGGCCATGATCGGGACCTGGGAATGGCGCGCAAGCTCCTCAAGCATGGGAAATCCGCTCGCGGCGGGAGAGAGCATGGCAATTTTTGCTCCTGTCCGTGCTCCCTTAAGATATCGGTCGATCATGCTCTGGGGCCGGTCCACGGTGTGCATCATGACCCACTTGGGCTCCCCCGTCTCGGCTTCGGCCCGGCGTGCGGCATCAACCGTTGCCTCGAGCCTTTTGATATAATCAGCCTCCGGCTCTTGCAGAAGCTCATCTGATTTGACGACATCCATTCCGCCAACCAAGCTTTCGTAGGCGATGGTTGCATACTCCTTGGGCGTCAGTCCCTGGGAGGGTTTAAGGACGGTGATAAAGAGAGGGCGTTTCGGATTCCCGCGTCTTGCCGCGATGCCCTCCGCGCCGAATTGCGGTCCGGGGAGTCTCGAAAGAAGAGCAGGAGAGGGTTCGAAGTCGGTCAGTTCGATCGACTTCAGGATGTTGAGGCAGCTGATTTCGCCTGCGATGGAGAGCACAAGTCCATAGGCCGAGGAGATCCGCTGGGATGGGACCATGATCTCCACCCGGGCATACTTTTTCCCCTCCTCGACTTTGAGCGGCTTGGCCGCGAAGCTCTCTGTTCCTGCTGTTTCGTAGGCCGTTTTCTTGACTCCGAGACTCATTTCCCGGGCGATCAGGGCGGCTGCCCTGGGAACGTCGCTGGATCGGATCGTATAGGTGGTCCTGATAATCTCGGGTTTGCTCATGGATGAGGCCCTCTGCTCTTGGGGGTCGTGGGTGGATGGTGGGAATTCGTTGACATTCCCACTACAATAGGGCAAAGAGGGCGTTACAGGCAAGAAGCCAACAAATAAGAAAGGATCAAAATTTATGGGGCAGCAGACTACCGCCACCATTGAGGCGGTCGAACAATTTGCCGAAGATGTGAAACTCTTTCGACTTGTTCCCGAGCAGGGCCCGGTTTCATTTGTTCAGGGGCAATTCATCAAGGTTCTCTGGGAAGGTGAAAAAGTATGCCCGGGTGGAGATCATGG
>JAKAAM010000013.1:0-8192 GCA_021802325.1 Nitrospirota bacterium | reverse complement strand
CGCGATCGCATCGCCTCCCTATGAAAAAAGGCACCTCGAAATTCTGGTCAAGAAGGGAAAAGGTGTCTCGGAAAAACTCTTCAATCTTTCGCCCGGAGAAAAGGTGACCTTCGAAGGCCCCCTGGGAAACGGATTCCCTTTGGATCCCCATCGTCGGAAGAACCTCCTCTTCGTGGGTGTCGGAACGGCGATTGCGCCCCTGCGATCGACCCTCCTCGAGGCGCTCAGGCGACGCGAGGAGTTTGGCAGCATCGATTTCTACTTCGGAACCATGACTCCAGGGCACCTCTATTTTGGTGACGAGATGGCGGATTGGCATGCTCGCGGTGCCAATGTTGTCGTCACGGTGACATTCCCGGACGAGAAATGGGATCGGCATTCGGGATTCGTCCAGCACATTCTCCAGGCCCAATCCGATCCGCTCCATCAGACTGTCGCTTATGTCTGCGGCATGAAAGAGATGGTCGAGGAAACGATCTCCGTTTTGAAGGGGCGCGCCATTCCCGAGGAACATATTCTTCAGAATATCTGACGGCCTCTCTCAAAATTGACGAGAGACTTAGGGGAGCCTTACGATGAACCAATAGACGAATGAGGGCGATTGCAGCCCTTGAAAGTATCTTGCCGATTTTCCCCAGCATGAGGATTCCTTGATATGGATAAGACCGAACCTTTCAGCGGAAAAAAAAACGACTCCGATAAAAACGGTGACAAAAAAGAAGGCCCCGTATCGGAGCCCTTCTCGGAGTTGGTTATTGCCATGGAGCGTCTGATCCGCCTTCTCGATGGCAAGGAAGAGGAGATGCGGGAGGCTTACCGGATCAGGAAAAAACTGCAGGAGTTCGAAAACGAATGGCAGCGGATGCAACATGAGGCGACGCGACTCTCGGACGTTCTTGAAAAGGTCACGAAGCCGGCATTCCGGATCGGGACTTGTCTCGGAACCACGGAGGACGGGCTGGCCTGGGTATCAGTCGGAGGCGGCGATTACCAGGCCACGGTCGACCCAAGGGTCTCTCTGGAATCGCTGAAAAAGGGTGAGCGGGTACGCCTCAATGAAGCCCTTTCCATTCTGGGAACGGTCGGGCCAGACCTTTCCGGTCCGATCGTGCGTGTCGGCCGTCTCCTTCCGGACGGACGCCTCGAAATTGGCTCGGATCGTCCCGACAGTACTCTGGGGACGATACTCGACAGGTCCGATCTTCTGAAGAATGAACCCCTCTCGACGGGTGATTTTGTTCGTCTTGACAGTACCTCCCGCGTGGCCGTGGAGAAGGTGCGGAAGCGGGAAGAAAGTTACCTTCTGGCCGAGGTTCCGACAACCGGATGGGAATCGATCGGAGGGCAGGAGGAGGCGATTCGGGAAATTCAGAAGGCCATTCTCAATCCGGTCCTGTATCCTGAAGCCTATGCCCGTTATGATTTCAAATCACCTCGGGGATTCCTGCTGTATGGACCCCCAGGATGCGGAAAAACTCTGATCGGAAAGGCGACGGCCCGGGAAATCGCCAATCGCCTGGCCCAGAAAGAGGGAAGGGCCGTCAAGGGGGTGTTCTTCCATATCAAGGGGCCCGAAATTCTGAACATGTGGCTCGGAGAGTCCGAGCGCATTGTCCGCGAGCTGTTTGAGGAAGGGGAAAAGATCCGGAAGAACGGGGACTTCCCTGTACTCTTCATCGATGAGGCCGAGGCCATTCTCGGGACCCGGCGGAACGGTCGGGGGTTCAATATTCACAATACGATCGTCCCCATGTTTTGCGCAGAGCTCGACGGCCTTGCGGGTCCGGCCGGCTTTCAGATGGTGATTCTGGCGACCAATCGTCCGGAGATGATCGATCCTGCGATTCTGCGGCCGGGTCGCATTGACCGGAAAATCAAGGTCAAGCGTCCGACCTTCGAATCCGCGATCGAGATTCTGAGGATCCATCTGGGGGCTGATGTTCCGGTTCATTCAACGTCTGCGGGAAGTGATGCCACCCATGATCGGGAATCGCTGCTCGAGGCATTCAGGGATAGATTCTTTGCAGGGTCCGACGAAAATGCCGTTTTCGAAGTTTTGCGAAGATCCGGCAAGAGAATGCCGGTCTATCGCTCGGACCTCGTCAGCGGGGCGATTCTTGAGTCGATCACCCTTCGGGCCAAGGAGAGGGCCCTTTTGCGAGAAATAGAAAACGGTGACGGGGGAGTCAGCCTTGACGATCTTCTCTGGGCGGCCCAATGTGAATATGAGGAAGGGGACATCCTTCCGCCTGCGGAGATTGCTCTCGAGTGGATGAGTCTCCTCGATATCGAGACCCAGGATGTGGTCGATGTCAGAAAGATTCGCCCGACAACGGGGGCTACCAGGAATCTCAGGACGATCGAGTAGAGGGAATCTTGCCGGAAACGAAAGAGCAGAAGGAGATGCCGCTCTCTCCAAGTCGGATCGTGGTCGGAATCGAGACGGAGTTCGGGATCATTCGGAAGGATCTGGAGGAATCCGATCCGGTTGGCGAGTCGATGGATCTTGTCAGGGCCTATCGGCCCCATTCCTTTGGGGCATGGGCCTATGAAGCCGAAGACCCTCGTGCCGACGCAAGGGGTTTTAGGGTGGATCGACTTGCCCAGGACGAAGAGGAAGATGCCTTTTCCCGTTCTGACCAGCAGCGTCATTTTTCCTTCAGGGAATCGAAAAGCGACAGGATCCTCCAGAACGGAGCCCGTTTTTACAACGACCATACCCACCCGGAATATTCCACTCCCGAATGTCGGACTTTGCGGGATCTGATCCTCTACGATCGGGCCGGCACGGAAATCCTCAGGCAGGCGGTCAAGACGCGGGAAGAGGAACTTGCACGCCCCGGTGCCATTGGCCTCTATCGGAACAACACCGACTTCCATGGCCACAGCTACGGATGTCATGAAAACTATCTGCTCCCGAGAAGCCTTCCTTTTTCATCCCTTGTCGCGGGTGTGACGCCGTTTCTTGTCGCCCGGACCCTTCTCCTCGGGGCGGGCAAGGTCGGAAGGGAAGGAGAGGACGGCCTTTCCCGGGAAGGATATCAGCTTTCCCAGAGAGCCGACTTCATCGAGGAGCGGATCGGCGTCAACACGATGCACCAACGTCCCATCGTCAACAGTCGTGACGAACCTCATGCCGATCGCACCCTTTTTCGCAGGCTGCATCTGATATGCGGGGACGCCAACATGTCCGAGTGGCAGACTGCCATGAAGGTGGGAATGACGCGACTCGTTCTGTCAGCTGTCGCAACCCTTCCTTGCGAAAAATTTCCCGTTCTCTCCGATCCGGTTCGCGCTTTTCGACGGGTGTCACGGGCTGAAAACGGAAATCTCCCGCTTGAGCTCGAGGGAGGGAAAACGATCACCCCCAGGGAGATTCTCATCGCATACAGGGACCTTTGCTCCGGTCTTCAGTTGGACTCTGAGGACAAATGGGTCATGTCGGAGTGGGGCAGGGCCCTCGAGGATTATGAAAAGGATCCGGAGCTGTTGGCAGACCGGGTTGACTGGGTTGCCAAGCGTCAGCTGCTGGACCTTTTTCGGAGCGAGGAAGGCCTTTCCTCCGGTGATCCCTGGCTTCAGAGCCTCGATCTCGCCTATCATGACCTGGATCAGGAATTGGGAATGTTCTGGCCCCTTGAGTCGGACGGCCGCATGATTCGGCTGACCGATCCCGGGGAGGTGGATGCGGCGACGATCGTCCCTCCGCGCACGGGCCGAGCCCCCGTCCGGGCGGCCGTTCTTCGACGCTATGAAAAAGAGATTCGAGATGCAGGATGGGAGCGCATCGCTTTTGTCGATGGCAGCCATATCGATCTTCCGCTCTTCATGGAGCTGGAGCGGGGGGATGTCGAAACGCTCTGCAGGCGAATCGCATCCTGCGAGGAAAGGGCCGATCTGGCCAAAATTCTGGCAGGCATTGAGCGGGGAGGGTAAGGTCATGGAAAGAGCCGACTTTTCTAGGGGTTTTCTTGAGATGAGTCCCTTTGACACATATTTTTTTGCATTAGATGAACAGGAGAGGGTTCCCTTCCCGACACGTAAGGGGACGAGCCCGGACAGTCCTGCTCCTAAAAATCTGGATCCCAAGCCGACCAAGGATCGCATGATGGACAGAATGCGGAAGGTGGATCCGAAACAGTCCGAACGGTACCGGCAGAGAACCGGCGAATAGGATGATCGACTGGCCAGGAAGAGAGGAAAAAATGGGAGCAGGGAAGTTGAGGATTGATCTGGACGGAGGAGTCTTCCACCCGAATACAGGGTATTTTCCGGATCTTCTTAGGAAAGTCTCTCCCGTTCAGGGGGTTGCGAGGAGTGAATGCGCGCCCATCCCGGGAGCTTCGCACGGAACGACCATCTTGGCCTTCCACTTCCAGGATGGGGTCCTGGTGGCAGGAGATCGCCGGGCGACAGCCTCAAATCGGATCATGTCGAACCGGGTCGACAAGGTTCTGGAAATCGACGATTCGGCCCTTTTAGCCATCTCGGGTTCTCCGGCCATGGCCCTTGAAATGGCGCGGGTTCTCGACCACTCCCTCAAGTATTACCGGCGGAGCCAGCTGACAGAAATTTCCCTGGAAGGGAAGGTTCGCATCCTGGCCCAGCTCCTCAAGGAGAATTTACCGATGGCCGTCGAGGGAATAGGGGCGGTTGTCCCCCTCTTTGTGGCCAGGGATCCCGAATCACGGATCGTGCGCATCTATTTCTACGATATCCTGGGCGCCCATTTTGAAGGGGTCGAATTTTCCGTTGGAGGCTCCGGGTCCCCTGAGGTCCAGGGAATCCTGCGCTACCTCGATCGCTGGAGTCCCCGCCCCCTCCGGGAGATGTCCCGCGAGGAGGCCATCATCCTCGCACTTCGTCTTCTGGAGACGGCTTCCTACTTCGACTCCGCCACGGGAGGTGTGGATTCGCAAGATCCCATCTGGCCGGTGATGAAAATTCTGACTTCCGGAACGCTGGAAACCGTAGATGAGGCAACTTTGTCCGCAATTTACAGAAACGAGGTGATGCGTGTTCGATGAGCCCTACCGTTGGATCGATGCCATCCATCAGCGGAGGGACTATATCGCCGAGCAGCTTGACAGGGCGACCCCCGTCATCGGTCTTTCCGTTTCAGAAGGGATTATTCTTGCATCCTTCCATCGTCAGAATCCCAAAATTTATGAATTGTACGACCGGATTGCGATGGGTGGGATCGGACATCCTGCAGATTTGGAGACAGTCAGAGGCATACTCCTCAATATGGCCCATGTCGAAGGATTTCAGAGGTCGACCTCCGATGTCAGCATCGAGCGTTTGGCTCTTTTCGGTCTGGCCCCGCGCCTGAAGACGGCGTTTGAAGATGTCTCGGCCCCCCCGATCATCCTCGATGTCTTGCTCTCAGAGGTCGGCCGGACTCAATCGGAGGACCGTTTCATAAAGGTTTCGTTCGACGGGAATCTCGAACGGTCTGTGGATAGGATGGTCCTTGCCCCGACCGAGGAGACAGCTCAGAAGGCCTCAGATCTATTGCGGGACCGGATTCCCCGTGGAGATCGGACCCTTCGTGAGGTTGTGGGGGTTTTGTCAGACGTTTTTCTGGAGATTCTCTTTACCAGGGATGAACGGGGGCTCGACGAGTCCGGCAACCTCATCAATCCCGAAAAGCTTGCCGAGTGCCAGTCGCGTTTGCGTGAAGAGCGTCAGTGGGAAGGCGTTCTTCTGGATCGCAAGGCGCCGGCCAGGATCAAAAGGCTCAATGAAACGGGAGATCTCTGCCTGTGAAGTTTTTGTGTGGGATAGAGACCGAATATGGTCTTCTGATCAGGGATGGTGACGGGAGGGGCTCCTCCATGATCCGTCAGGAAGAGCTTTTCCGGAGGGTTCGCGACTACCTTTTCTTCGAAAAGAAGGCCGGCCTGATCGACCTGCATCAGCGCGCCTACGACGAACCTCCAGGCAATGGCGGATTCCTTCGGAACGGGGGTCGGCTTTATATCGATATGGGCCATGTGGAATATGCCTCTCCGGAGTGCGGGACGATCATGGACCTTGTTGCAATGGATCGGGCCGGAGATCTCCTCCTAGAAGAAGCCATCAGGGAACTGGGACTATCCGAAAGCGTCTCCTTCATCAAAAACAATATCGACCATCAGACGCTGGCCACCTTCGGGTCCCATGAGAACTATTCTGTTCCGAGAAGCTTTCCGTTTAATGAGAGGGGACTTGACCCCCTCGTGGCCTTTCTCGTGACCCGTCAGATCTTTTCGGGAGCCGGACGCGTCGGTGCCTCGATCATCAATGACAGCCTTATTTCTCTTGATGACGTCATTCCTGCCATTCCTTTCCAGATCTCTCAGCGCTCGGATTATGTCGTCAACAAGTTTTATCAATGGGTTCAGATGAATCGCTCCATTGTGAATACGCGGGACGAACCCCTGGCCGATCCGCTTCAGTTCCGGCGCATTCATCTCCTTCTTGGAGATTCGAACATGTCCCAGTATGCCCTGGCGCTCAAAGCAGGGACAACAAGGCTTGTTCTGGGACTGATCGAACGGGGGGAGGCCCCCTGGATTCCGATCGCCGATCCGGTTCAGGCCATCAGAGCCATTTCTCACGATCTGTCGATGGCCTGGCCTGTGGAGGTCGGGGGAGAAGGGATCATGAGTGCCACCGATGTCCAGGGAAGATTCTATGAGGCGGCTGAAAAAGCTTTCAGGGGAGAGAGCGATGATGCTGACTGGATCCTCGATGCCTGGAATGGAATTCTGACAGATCTTGAAAAGCGAGACCCAGAAATTGTGGCGGACCGGATCGACTGGGCCCAGAAATACGTTCTTCTCGACGCGTTCAGAAAAGAGGAAGGACTGTCCTGGGAAGATCCCTGGATGGAAAGCCTCGATCTGGCCTATCATGACCTCAACCCGGATACGGGCCTTTTTTATCCGCTCGAAGAGGACGGAACCCACAGGCGGCTGGTCTCCCCTTCGGCCATCAGGGCCGCGACCGAAAGTGGTCCTGCCGGAACGAGGGCTCAGGGCCGGTCCGAGGCCGTTCACCGGATTCTTGACGGACGATCTGGAAAAGGTATCTCTGACTACATCATCCAGTGGTTCGGTGTCCAGATAGACGGAGGGGAGATCCTGTATATGCTGGATCCGTACAAAACCTACCGTCGAGAGGTTGCCTCCTATTTTTCAGAGACAGATTGATCCAATCGCGCGGCAAACCTCGCCCGAAAGGCGCGGGGAAGGATAGCGCGGCCGGCGGACCGTCCCTGTCGTGGCTTTTAGTGTGGCGTCTTCTGCTGTTCGATGTACTGGCGAATCACCCCAATGGGGGCTCCCCCACAACTTCCGGCAAAGTCGCTGGGGGACCAGAGCGATCCTCCCCACAGTTTTTTCTGAATCCGAGGGTATTTTTTCCTCCGGATCAATCGACTGGAGACACCCTTCAGGCTGTTGACCAAGGAAGAAACCGAAACCTTCGGCGGATAATGGACCAGCAGGTGAACATGGTCGTCTTCCCCGTCGAACTCGACCAGAGTCGCTTCAAAGTCATGACAGACAGAGGCGAAGATCCCCTGCAGATCCTCCAGGATTTCCTTCGTGAACACGCCACGCTGGTATTTTGTGACAAAGACCAAATGAACGTGCATCGCAAAAACGCAATGCCGTCCATGCCTGAGTTCGTTTGACTTATCCATGGGACCAAGTATCATGGACGACATGAAAAGAATACAAGTCTACAAATTCCGCCTCGTCCCGACTCCCGAACAGGAGACCCTCCTGTCTCGCCATGCGGGATGCGTCCGGTTCGTCTGGAACAAGGCCCTCGACCTTCAGAAGAAGCGTCTCGAAGCCGGGATTCCGCTTCTCTCCTACGGGGACATGGCCAAACTTCTGACGCTGTGGCGGTCGAGCGAGGAGTACGGGTTTCTTGCGGAAGGTCCGGTCCACCCACAGCAACAGACATTGAAGAACCTCGACCGGGCCATTTGGGAAGCTCTGGACCGGAAAAACCCCAAACGATTCCCCCGGTTCAAGCGCAAGGGCGAGGGAGACTCCCTCCGCTATCCCGATCCCCTCCAGGTGAAGCTCGATCTCTCGACAAGGGATGCGGAGGGACGGACCGTCCATCCCCGGATCTTCCTCCCCAAGGTCGGATGGGTCAAGCTCCGGGTCTCCCGGAGACCCTCCGGCGATCTC
>JAKAAM010000057.1 GCA_021802325.1 Nitrospirota bacterium | reverse complement strand
GCGACATTACCCTGGCCCTGTGGAAAAAACTGGCCCACTTCCGTGTTTTGGACCGTCGCGAAAAAGTCGGTTGACATCTGGAAGGAGGTGCACGCCATGGGACGCTCGATATTGGAGCGTGGGCTCCATCAGGCCACGGAACACCGGTGATTCTCGCGAATGGGCCGAGAAGGCACAGCCCATGGCCGATCAGGCCCGTCATCAGTTCCGCGTTTCAAAAATGACGCGCTGTTCGAAAACACGAATCGGCGCCTGTCGGCTAAGTGGTAACGGCAGCGGGAAGAGGCGTCCACGCTGGGCGCACCGATCTCGGAGAACCTGCGGGAGTTGGGGTATTGAAGGGCTGCTATTTACAATAATCTGGCTATTCGTTAATAATGCGGCTTACTGTTCACACCAACGTCAATAAGAGAGGACGGAAAATGCAACGCGGTCCCACGGGCACCCGTCACGCCACCGCCATCTCAGGTGAACATGTCGCAACCTTCGTGCCATGCCCCTTGCCACCGGAACCGCCGCTCCAGTTCGACGCGCCGCGACAGACACGCCTCGAGAGGGCGCTTCTCGCCTGCGGGCGGCTCGATGCCATCACCGCGCTGCTGCCCGACCCCGACCTCTTTCTCTACGCCTACGTCCGCCGAGAAGCGGTGCTCTCCAGCCAGATCGAAGGAACCCAGTCGTCGCTGTCCGACCTGCTGCTCTTCGAATTGGAGCAGGCGCCCGGCGTTCCCTTCGACGACGTGGTGGAAGTTTCCAACTACGTCGCTGCGCTGGAGCATGGGCTCGCCCGCCTCTCTGAAGGTTTTCCCCTGTGCAACCGGCTGCTGCGCGAAATCCACGGCAAACTTCTCGCCCGCGGTCGCGGCGCCGACAAAAACCCAGGCCAGTTCCGCACCAGCCAGAACTGGATCGGCGGCACGCGCCCCGGCAACGCCCAGTTCGTGCCGCCGCCTCCGCATGAAGTTGAACCCTGCATGGCGGCGCTGGAACGCTTGGAATTGGAGGAAGGGATTCGGGCATAAACTCCTCTTGTTTAGAGGGGTTTCAATCAGAAATCTGAGTTGAGGAATGGATTGTTTTTGAAACCAGAAAATCGCTCTCAGGCTTCAAAAGGGGTCAAATGAAATATCGACACCCTCCATATAGTTTTCCTGTTCGGAAAGAATGCGATCCCCACGGACAGACAAGGCCTTTTCGAGGATATCCCTCGCATTATCTATCAGGTGTTTTGTTTCCAGCCTTTTAAGAAAGGATGCGGTCGAATAGACGACAACCCGATCCGGGAGTCTGACCAAAAAGTTCGTTTTTGTAACATCCGCGTCTTCAAAGAGAAGGATTCCTATCCTGTCGTTTGACTTTGCCAGTTCACGGGAGAGGATTTCGGAGGCGGATTCCTCTCCACGCGACCGGCTTCGTACCCTGGGGTTTGCATTGAGGAGAATTTCAAATTCGTCGAAGGTTTCCGTCGTCCCGACATAAACCTTCTCGGGTTCGTTTTTGCGAACCCAGTCCAGAATTTCCTGTGCGCCAGTCTTGTCGAGATGACGGGTCACTTCGAATCTCACCATATCCGGGATGACCACACGCAATCCCGGCAAAAGCAGCGTATCGAGTGCTCCCGCTACCGCAAGCGTTACCAGAGGCCCGGCATCCGTCACAATGATGGATGCCTTCGGATGCCCGGGATTCCCTGTTTTCATCAAAAAACCTCGTCCGCCAGTTTCTGTTGGGCATCGGTCCTTTTCGGTTCGACGGTCGGGTAAGGAAGGCTCCTTTTTCCAAGTCCTTCCAAAATATCTCCCCACCACCATTCCTCGCCTGTGGCTTCCTCGAAGTCACGGCGGCTGATTTCGCCGGCGGAGAGCTGGCGAAAGTAATCGTCAAGCAACTTCTCGTCGTTAGCGGAAGGAGAATGTGCCAGTTGTAGTCGAGTCATTGATGAACTCCTATTCCCTTCAGTTCAACTGTATTGATTGGAGAGCATGGTGTTATTGGCCCTTGGAAGACCAAGAGACAGCCGTTACTTTCTTGTCTCCGGTAGAACCACTGTGTTCTGTGTTTGCAGGGACAATGAAAAGATCCCCTTTTGAGACCTTCTTTGTTTCCCTGGCCACGGTAAATTCCATCTTCCCTTCAAGAATCAAGGTTACGACCGTTTCGGAGTGAGTATGTTTTGGGATCATGGTTCCCGGGGCGAATTCCATGTACCGAAGTTCGACATTAGGAAGGCCAATTGTCTTAACCTGGATACCATCTTCAATGTCGTTAGGCGGAATCTTCTGAAATGAATGGAAATATGATTCCATTCTTTGCTCCTTTTACAGAACCTCTCTTTAACCAGAATACCAAAATTATTTCAATCAGGAAGTATGGATTAAGATTATAGAGCCAATTCTGAGAAGTCAACCATGAAAGTAGAATCTGCACTAGAAGACATGAATGGGAAAAAATTGAAAATCAATCATGGAATTTAGATACCCAGAATGTATTCCTTGCTTTATAGTAAGAGATTTTTTCCCGATCAAGAGACGCGTTCCTGCGTCGGTGGAGGGAATCTGGAAGAAGGAGAGGAAGAAAGCCAGACTCCCGATCAAGAGGGCTGATCGGGGAAGAGTCCCGGAAAAAAATGGGACGCGATCGCCGTGGGAAAAGCCAGGCACAGGGGTGCGCGGGGACCCTCGGACACCAGGACTCCTTTTTCCGCGAGCGCAGACACCACCCTTCTCGCTTGCCGTTCTCCCGTTCCGACAATGCGGGAAAGGTCGGCCCTTAAAACTTCCCCGCGGTAAAGGGCCACCTCAAGGACGGCGGACGCTTTTTGAGGAAGGTTTCCCAGCCGTATTTCCTCCTCCGCCCACATGAGAACACGGATTCTCAGACGAGACGGGTCCATCAGGCCCTCCATGAAACCGACCTGATCGAGACAGGCCTTTAGAAAAAATTCGGTGAAGGCCGCCAGCGCTTCTTCGCTGAGTCGCCCTCTTCCGTCAAGGTCGTTTCGACGGGAAAGATCGCAGGAGGAGAGATGCTGTTTATAATTTCCAACGTCACGGGCCAATCCGCGGGCGACCGACCAGATGGCTCCTGTCTCGAGAATCTCCGCAAAGGTCGCATGGGAAAGAAGACGCGCAACACGTCCGTTTCCGTCGAGGAAAGGGTGAATCCAGACAAGACGATGATGCATGGCGGCCGATGCAAGAAGGGTTTCGGTTTTGCCGAGATTCGAATAGACCTCTTCAAAACGCCGCATGAATCTCGGAACTGAGGTCCAATCCACGGCAACATGGTGCCCGACGACCACATCCTGGCGACGGAACTTCCCGGGTTCGATCCGGATCTTTTCCCGCCCCGACTGATCCTCGACCCAAAGAAGGCTGTCCGGAAGTTCTTCGCAAAATCTCCGATGGATCTCACAGATTGCGTCGAGGGTGGCAAACCTGCCTCGGACTCCACCCGCGTCGATCCAGTCTTGAACCGCCACGTGAGCCCTGGCCTCGATCTGTAGATCCCGCTTTTCAGGGTTGTCGCTATATTGATTATGGAGGGCTCTGTCGATATCGATCGGATGTGTGGCATGGCCTTCGATCAAATTGCTGTAATAACAATTCATTGTCCTGACAAGATCCGCCAAGGCCGGAACCATTTTCTCCGGAAGGGACCGACGGAACCCCGAACTCTTCTGGGCCAATTCGAGGGCGAGGTCCATCAATCGGGAACGGTGGCGAGACCCTTCTTCAATAAGAAGCGGATCCATCAAGCCAAGGGGTCCTCCCCGATCGTCGACCGGATAAATGTCCGGATCAATGTCCTCCATTTTGTTATCCATAAGTCATTATATTTATTTTTTTATTTAAAATTCAATTCTTCTTGGTTTCCTTAAAAATGTCCGGACAGATGTCCGAAAGTCTAAACCTTAGAGCAAACTTCCGGAAGCAATAACGGTCAATGGAAACGGCAGACATGGCGATTCTTCCATTTCTGTTCCTGCAGATTCTGACTGCGGCCGGAGATTCGTCCTGACCGCGAGGCGCACCTGAGCTTTCTGTCGAATTTTTCAGCCGGGATGACGATCTCCTGGCGCTCCATTGCAACCCCTTCCCGATTCTCCAGGGCAAACGAAGCGGAGCCATCTTCCGTTTCATCGGCCATTTCGCGCAAAAGCCGGACAAAAGCCAGGGCAGTCCACCGATTTTTGACCACGATCGTAGATTTTTCACGGCAGGACCCCCCGGTCCCGTCAGGGGAGCGAGTTCCCGGAGCGAAAGGGGGGATGGAGCCTTCCCGAAAACACCAAAGCAAGCACCAGACGGTTCGTTCCCTCCGCTCCGCGGGTTCAGGAAGAACGGTCAGGGTCCCGAAGAGGGGGAAATGCCGCCGGAATGTTCCGTGTCCTTCTTCAGAAAACGCCCCAGTCCGCTTCCCCCCAGGATCGTCGCGACCCCGATCCCGTATTTTTCCGGATCGAACCGGGCATTGTCGTGAACAAGGTCGTATCCCGCATACGCGACCAGCCCCGTCATCGCCAGAAGCGTCAGGACCGAGATCAGCTCGAAGGTCTGCTTGTCCTGTTCCGTCAGAATGTTTTTAGGCTCTTGAATAGATTCTGTGGGAAAAATAGTCGAACTAGCTTACCCATCCATAACCCCCAAAATACTGCTGGAAAGTGTCTGCCCGAAGAGCAAACACACCGCCAGCCGGGAGATTAAGAGTAGACGTCAGCCCCGAGTTGATCCAATCGCGCGGCAACCCTCGCCCTTCAGGGCGGGGAAGGATAGCGCGGACGGCATGGCCGTCCCTGTAGTGGCTTTTAATGTGGCGTCTTCTGCTGTTCGATGTACTGGCGAATCACAGC
>JAKAAM010000056.1 GCA_021802325.1 Nitrospirota bacterium | reverse complement strand
CGTTCCCAGCAGATCGCGGATGGCCCGGAGAGTGGGGGGCTTCCCCTGTTGGTTGAGGATGTCGACGGCTGATACAATTTGTTCCGGTGTCAGAGCCATGGAGATCTCCTTCGTTTTTGGAGGGGGGGTGTTCTGTTCACCGTGTTTCGAACAGAACGTGTTCTCTGTTCATTTTTCCTATTCCCGGGAGGAGGAAGCGTCACCTTTCTCCTCCCTCTTCCTTGCTTTTCCTTCCGTTTTTTCCCTCCTCTCCTTTCTCGCCTGTTCTTCCGTGTTCTGAACATCGATGTCTTTGTTCTCCGGAACGGAGGGGGCGTTTTCGGGAAGGAAGGCGGCGGCTCCCCGAACGTTCTCATGGAAGGCAAAGGATCGGCCCACAGCTTCCTTCCGGTCTGTCCGGTCGGCCCCGTGCTTCAGGATCCCCTCCACGGTCCGCCAGGACAGGGAGCGCAGGTTCAGCGCCAGGATACAGGCCGCATCGATCCGGTCCCCCGGATAGGTTCTCTGGAGGGCCAGGATGCCCTGACAGGTCCGGTAGGCCAGAGGGGGATACTTCCGGAGCGCGAACAGACTCTCGAAAAACGCCACCACGCCCGGACCGACCCGGGCCGCCCGCGAGAGAAAGACCTCCTGCGACTGTTCCAGATAGCCCTTGTGATTCGGGGGACGATGGGCGGCCTGGGTCCGGTAGGGGGTTTTCCGATCGGGATGGCGCACATGGCTGGCCACCCGCTCTTCCCGATGGAAGATCTCGACGGTCGTGGCGGTCAGGCGGACCGTCACATCCTCGCCGACCAGAGGATAGGGCACGCTGTAATAGATCCGCTCCACCGGAACATGGTGGTCCGGCGGAACCCGGCAGATCTCCCAGGACTCCAGCTCGAAAGGCGTGGCGGGCAACGGGCCCAGGGCCGGCCGATCTTCCTCGTCGAAGACCGATCGCCGGCTTCCCTCCCGCTTTTGGAAGGGCGTCCGGTTGACGATCTCGAGGCGCTCCCGCACCGCCTCGTTCAACTCCTCGATCGACGCGAACTTCCGGTGTCGGAGAGGGGCCATGAGCCGTCGTTGGGCATCGAGAACCCCGTTTTCAACCGCGCCCTTGTCCCGGGGACTTTTTCTGCGCGCAGCATAGATCTCGAAGCCATAATGCGCCCCCATCGCCCGGAAGGCCGGATGAAGCCGGGGGTCGATCTTGTGGTGGGACACGATCGCGGTCGTCGTCCGATCCGGCACAACGGCCGTCGGAACTCCCCCCAGATACTCAAAGGCCTTGCGGTGCGCCAGGATCCACGAGGCCGACCGCATGTTCCGCGTCGCATAGGCAAAGACATAGGCCGACCGCCCCATGACCGCCACGAAAAGCGACACCCAAGAGGGTTTTGTCCCCGGGGGCTCGATCCGGACCTTCGGCCCCGAATAGTCCACGTACAGCTCCTGTCCCGGCGCATGCGGATGGTGCAGGGGGATGTCTTTCCGTTTCCGATACTCCTTGAAGAGCCTGCAGAACTGGCTGTACCCCAGCCCTTGAGGCTCCCGCCCCCGGTACTCCTCCCACAGAAGCCACAGGGTCACCCCGCTCTTCTTTTTCCCCGTGAGCTCTTTTTCCACCTCCGCCCACTCCGGAATCACGAATCCCGTCCGGCTCGCTCCTTCCCTCTCCGGATAGAGGGCCTCCCGAAGCCTCGCCTTCTCGACCTCTTCCTCTCTCAGCGGCCAATGACAGATTCCGACCGAGGCGGCCAGATCAAGATACTTCCGGACCGTCGGCCGGGAAATTCCCAGAGAGATCGCAATCTTCCGAATCGATCCGACCTTCTCTCCGTAGCGTTCTTTCAACACTTCCAGCACTTTCAACATGGGAATCCCCTCTCGGACCATCGATGCTCCTTTCTGTGGATGAGTGTGTCACCAGAGAACGAGCTTCGATTATCCATATTTATGCTTCAGGTGCGACAGGGGAGTTTTAGAGGGAACTCAGGGGTGGCAATTTTGCTGCGGCTGGGTGGCAACTTTCATGCGAAAAAGTGGCAACTTTGGATGCGAATACGCATCAGATCCCTGTACTCTAAATTGCCTCCGGGACTATTTTCATGGCAAACTTCTTCTGAAGCGGGCCAGCACATCAATCGTGTGTCTATATTTCTTGATACCGTCACATCAAACTTTGGATACTCGAACATTTTGTCTCCTCCGTAATGAGCGTGATTGGTCTGGAACTGGTCCGCTGCACCGATTACCAGAATTCGTTTGGCGGAATGCCTGCCAATTGTCGAACAAAGAGCAATATCGTTCAGATAATAGGGGATTCAATGGGGAGTTGAATCAGCACACAAATCATGCTGGTGCATACGACCCCCTACGATATGGGAAAACGCTCTCTCAACAATGCTGACGTTTTATCTTCACTTGTGAACCCGTTCCTTCTCAATACATCGACAATATCTGCCCCGCTTAGGACCATAACGGGGTGGCCATCTTCCACGATCTCGCGATACGCTTGGTCGTGGACCCACGATGTGGTCACCAATATCCCGAACTGACGATGAAGGAGACGCGAAATCAAGCGAGACGTTTCACGAACACCAATGGCTCTATCGGCATAGCATTTTGCTTCCAAAGCGAATTCTACTTCGATCGACTTCTCTGCTTGCCCAATTCGAAATTTTCCTATGGCGTCCCGCCCCCCGTCCCGATGCCTTCTTGTAATATCGAGCTCGAAAATGTCCGGAAGATGAAGTCTGACAATATATCCGGCAAAAGCTTCAAAAGCGTAGGGATCCCGGGCAAAATGACTGACGATTGATGAAAGAATGCCGCGGTCTTCTTTCGTGTCGGGCATTTGTGTTTCTTTTTTGCGAATAAGAATGGAACGATTGGCCATAAGAGAACGGTAAATCCCTTTTTCCACCCATTCCTTCCATACTTTTGGGGCATTCGAGCTATGATTGCTGCCCTTACGTATACTATCGAGCCAATCCCGAGAAATTTTTGGAACATCGAGTATGGTAAAAATCGCACGATAATTTTGAAAACGGGAATCCCCCGAAGACTTCCAAACCGCGACCAAGTCGTCATTCGCCGAAAGCCCGGCGGCTCCAGGAACGGCAAGACCCCTAAAAACGAAATCTCGCCAGCCTCCCGCCGAAGTGAACACGAGAATGGGAGGAATCCTTTCTCGTTGTCCTGCATGCAACGTATCGAACAAATCCCGAAGCAGTTGGTTCCCAAATCTTCGAGTATCGTGAAGATCGCTCCCTGAACGTTTGTTGTCTCCAAAATAGGTGAATCTTCCGATAGTGATGTCCAAGGAGTCGGGCCAATCCGGATCCGCAAGAGACGAAGTCAAAACAATCATTGTAGGATTTTTCTTCATTCCCAGATATCGGAATCCTCCTTGATTGCTCACACCCAACAAGGCTGAAAGGGGATCGTCTCCGGCATTTCCATTGCGAGTCCCTTCATAGCACGCATCGACGATCAAATCGGCCGTTCTCAATTCCTCATGGTGAAAAATCCTCCTACCGTTATCCTTCTGCAATCGCTCGACTCCTTAAGATGTGTCTTGTAAAAGCCTCGGAAACCTGGTAGCCTGGTAACCGGTTCAACAATTCAATAATAGAAGATATTTTCGGAGGCTCCAGAGAAACAATGCAACAATGGGTTGCAAGATGAGGAGCGTCAGAGTATTCGATATGTTTTGCGGCGGAGGAGGAAGCAGCCTAGGTGCAAGTTTAGCCGGGGCAAACATAGCAGGAGGCGTCGATCTTTGGAAGATCGCGACTGACGCTTTTAAGGCCAACTTTCCCCATTCGACCGTCTTCAATGAAGACCTTCGCCACACCGATCCGGGAAAAATACTCAAGAAAACGGGTCCCATCGATCTGTTGCTCAGTTCCCCGGAATGCACTCACCACACCTGTGCCAGGGGGAATATGCCGCGTTCCGAAGAAAGCAAAAACACCGCGTTCCAAGTCATCAGATTCGCGCAAACCTTCAAACCCCGATGGGTGGTTTTGGAAAACGTCGTACATATGCGCCCCTGGACGAGATATCCAGAGTTGAAGAATGCGCTGAAAACTCTGGGATATTTTGTCCGAGAACAAGTTCTCGATGCATCTCAATTCGGAGTTCCTCAACGTAGACGCCGATTGTTTCTTATTGCGGACAAGCTTCGAACACCATCGATCATCACGCTTCCTGACATTCCTATGCGATCTGCACGAGAAATACTGGATCCTCCTGAAACTTGGCCGATGAACCCATTAATCGTCCCGCGACGGGCAACGGGAACACTGGAGCGGGCAGGCAGAGCTATAAGTGCGCTAGGGAAAGGGCAACCCTTTCTTATCGTCTACTACGGAACCGATGGATCGGGCGGTTGGCAATCGTTGGATGCGCCGCTAAGAACTGTGACCACCATCGACAGATTTGCGCTCGTTGAACCGAGACCGGACGGCCACGTGATGAGAATGCTCCAGCCCGCAGAAATCAGGCGAGCCATGGGATTCCCAAACAATTACGTTTTTCCTGACGCCACTCGGCGAGACAGAATCAAACTGCTCGGAAACGCGGTCTGTCCTCCCGTCATGGCTTCCATTTTGAGGACATTGCTGACATAAGATTTTTCCAGCATATATACCGTCCTCCCAGAGTCGATCTCTGTCATCCCTTTCCCAGAAAAACGTGTCCTGGCCTCGATGCGTGGCGGGATAACCAACTCGAAATGTCCATGAGTAGCTGAGATCGAATGCGAAACATCGGCGTTCCAAGCTTTCTCAAAAATTCTACATTGTCCGGAATGGCCGTGACGAGTCTGGCATTCAACGCTAGACTGAAAGGCAAAAACGAGGGTTGTCGTGGATCGAATTCGGGAGAGATCTTAAGATATTCCGCGTTCTTTTGCTCCAACAAAGTTTCGCTCTCTTGTCCTGGGGGAATATTGAGATTCACTTTGACGCCTACAACAAACTTTCTCCATCCCGACTTTTCTTGGGCGTAGTCGCATGGCGGGGTCACGTCGACAATCACCAATTTACAGTCATTGATATTCAATGT
>JAKAAM010000055.1 GCA_021802325.1 Nitrospirota bacterium | reverse complement strand
GCCGATCTGACGAGTTTGGATCGGTTCTCCTGCACCCATCGGAGAAGTTCCGGATATTTGAAGCCTGTCCGGTCCTCCGGGCTTTCCGCCTGGGGATCCATCCGGATTCGGACCGTGCGCCGGGCCAGTTCCGTTGACATGACCACGTTGTTTCCGGTCGTCACCCAGACACACCGGACCGGGACTCGGATCATCTCAGTGGAGCCAAGCCGCCGGTCCTCCCAAACCGGAGCCGTTAGAGCCGCCGCAAGGGTTCCCGAATCCAGGGGCCTCCTCACGTTGTCGATGTTGATGACGGGGCGACCTTCCACAAGTTGAGCCGTCAGTCTTTTTCTCCATTCATCGTCGTCATTTGCCGCCGTAACGATTCCCTTGTTGCTTCCATATGCCGGGGTGAGGAGTACGTCCGCGAGAAGGGATTTCCCGGTGCCAGGAACGGGAGCGTCAATGTCGTGATTCGGTGTCGGCCCATCAATGGCATGACGGACGAATCCGAGAAGGAAGAGAGCGACGGCATGGGCACGGTCGGCCTCCCCCTCGAAAGGGAAGTCCGTCAGGGGTTCTTGGATGAAGGCCGCCGCTGCATTGATTTCTTTTTCAGTGGGATGCTCCGGAATCGGGGCAAGGTGAATTGATGACTGCATGAAAATTCGGCTTGCCGTGTCATACCCATTTTTAACCAGGATGGAGCCGCCTTCCGTCAGGACCGGGACCGATGACACCTGTTCGATCTCCGGCAGAGGAGGATCAGGGTCCGCGAGCATGTCCCGAAGAAATACTTCGGGAGGGAGGACCGCCTTTTGGTTGCCGTCCGCGTCGGTTTTGACCCAAGAAGCCAACCGTCCCAGGACAAAACGAAGACGGTCCACGTTTTGAGGTTTCAGAACGGCTCCATATTTGTCGGAACCGATACGGATAACTTCGTTTCCGAACCGGAAAAATTCCGGGGTCTTCTCGTTGTGGGCCTGAAGAATCTCCCAGGCTTGTTTGGAAACTCGCCCGAGATAAGGGGAGACCTCGATAACTGGGCCGTCGATCTTCTTGGGTCCTGGGGGCTTCGGTTCGCCCTGGTCATCCATTTCCAGAATGTTTTCAGGAGCGATGGAGGACACCCCCTCCGGAATGGGACGATCTCCCCAAGGTGGAGGGGTGACGCTGGCCTCATTTGCTTCTTCCCGATCAAGCCGGGCCTTTGTTTCCGCCTCTTTTCTGTCCTCGATCAGTTTCTTGACCGCCTTTTGGATGACCGCAACGCCGACTCCCAGGCTTTTTGCCGCTTCCTTTTTTCGGAGTTCGTATTTGATGGGATCGTTAAAGAGGTCGGCCAGTGAGGAAATAGTTTCGTTGATAGGATCTGCTTGAGCCGTTGTGGTATCGTTGACCTGCATCACTTCTCCTTTCGCGCCTGTCAGCCTGCCAGCCGACGGGCGTTTTTTATTTGTAGGATGTCGCTGAAGTCCTTCCCCGGCTCATCCGGAACCAGGATCCTTGTTTCCATTCCTTTCGACCGAAACCGAAGAGCCGCCTTTGCCGCCGCACGTTGGCCGGTCATGCTCCGGTCGTTATCCGCAAAAACTACAACTCGCTTTATTTCCTCCGGGAGTTCAGCCCGTTCGATCCCCCCGGCATTGAGAGCCGCCCATGTCGGTATCCCGGTCAACAGATAAGCCGCAATTGCCGTTTCAAGTCCTTCCGCCAATCCGATTGTTCCGTCCCGTGGCTCAAATAGCCTGACCGTTGCTCTCCGCGTGCTTCCTTCCTTGACGCCGATGATTCGACGGGGGTTCTCGACGGGGGCCTTTCCGGACCCATCCTTTTCGAGAAAGGTCAGGTGCAGGCCGACCGGCTCCTCTTTCCCGTCTCTTATGATCGCTACCATTGCCGGGTACTTTTTCCCGGTCGCTTTTCCATCCTCGTAAACCATTAGGTCAAGGTGTTCCCGAAGGTCTCCGGGCCATTCCTGAGGGGAGATAGCTCGCCCCGCCATATACCGGGCCGCAATGCTCTCTGGCTCGATAGGGTGGGTTGCCTCGATGATGTTGTTGAGGATCTGCTCCCGGTTGATAGGTCGCGAAGTTGGGGGAGGGGGTGCCGGTGACGATCCGTCCAAGAGTCCCATTTCCCGAAGGGTTTTCAGGATTTCCCTTTGGTTACACCCCCGAAAACAATGAACGAGAATCTTTCCGTCTTCCCCGTCTCGAATACTCAAGGAAGGGTGTCGGTCGTCGTGACAGACACATGAAACAAGCCAGCCATCCCTGTTGCGCCTGGGACTTGCCATGAGAGAATGAGCGATTTCGTAGGCTGTCATCGTCCTTCCTCCGCCTTCCGCTTGATCCAATCTTCAATATCGGAAAGCCGCCATCCGGAGGTTCGGGGGGAGAGTCGGATTGGTCCTGGGAATTGCCCTTTGGCGATTTCGCTGTAGACAGAACTTCTTGAAAGCCCGACGGTCAAGAGGACCTCGGGAAGACGCAGTATTTTTTCCATCATTTCCTCCAATTGGGTTGTTAGTGGACCAACAAGGCCATTGTCGGAAAAACGAGGAATGACGTGCCAATACCTTAATATTCAGTTTTTTTTGGGAATATTAGGGGATTCTGTAAATGGAGCGAAGGTAGGTCCGAGGACCGCACACATTGGCAAGATCGGGGTTATGGATGTCGCTGGTATAGAACCAATCTATTTTTTCGGCCCGCTCTCGGAAGTCAGAATATTTTTCTGGAACCTGCCCAAAAACCCATTGAAAGAGGGGCTCGCATAGATGGTCCCTTGGTTGGCCTCTCTTCGCTCGCCTGTTCGCTTCATGGGTATTAGCCCATTTGGAATTTTCGTTCTTGGTCTGATGCCTGCTGATACTGGCCAGTTCACAAGCCAACGCCTGGGCCATGAGAATGTCATACTCGAAAGAAGGAACAAATCCGTCTCCTGCAAGCTGTAAGGCAATGAGAGGCTGGGCCTTTTTATATTTCGGGTTCTGCTTGTACCAAGTGCGAATTCTCTCCAGGCCGGTCCGTCTTCCAGACCTCTTCTCGGGCTTGATCTGCCATGCGGCATACCGTTGAAAACCGATAGCTTTTGAAACCGAGGCCTCCGCTCTGTCTTCAACCAAAATCCCGTATCGGATTCCCTCGGGAAGATCATTGAAATCCTCCTCGAATTGCTGGTCCGTATAGTCGGACCTGAACGCCTGTTTGTAGGCTCCGGTTTTCAGGTCCTCCTCATAGAACCGATTGAGAGTCTCGAACATGTTATCAATCGCTCTCCGATCCTCATCTGAAAGAACACGAGGGGATTGTTGTTCCATAAAATGGTAGGCGAGAACGCAGTCGATAATGGGAACGGGATCTTCAAACTGAGAAAGTGTGTTTCTCATCTCGGTTTGAAGGCGCTCCGTCGCTTGTTCGAGAATAGCGTCCGTGACGTGATCGGTCGCTCCAACAAGAGTGAAATATTGCCGGACAGGAATATTTCCTAGCTTCCATGCATTCACTCTCTCAAGAAGATAACAACCAAGCTTTCCGATCGTCATTCCACAACCTTTCGGAACGGGATCACCTCTCCCCCCGCCTTCAGTTCGTCCAGGTAATCCGCCCACGCTTGCATCATCTTCCGGCGTTCCGGCATATGCTGTGCATAGTTGTAGGCCGCCCGAATCTCGTCACGTTCCGCATGAGCAAGCTGTCGCTCAATGGCGTCCCGGTTCCATCCCTGCTCATTCAAGAGGGTGCTTGCCATACTCCGGAATCCGTGCCCGGTCATCTGATCCCCGGAATAGCCCATTCGACGGAGAGCCGCAAGGACGGCATTCTCGCTCATGGGACGGTCCCAGGACCGGGGGGACGGGAAGAGAAACCGTCCTTCTCCCGTCAGGGGTTGTAGTTCATGAAGGATCTCAATGGCTTGCCGGGAAAGAGGAACGACATGCTTCTCACGCATTTTCATCTTTTCGCCCGGAATGCTCCATTCGGCCTTGTCCCAATCGATCTCCTTCCATTCAGCGCGTCTCAATTCTCCCGGACGGGTGAAGACCAGAGGGGCCAGTCTGAGGGCACACCGAACGATCAAGCCGCCTTCGTAGGCGTCAATAGCCCGGAGAAGACCGCCTATTTCTTTCGGGTCCGTGATGGATGCGTGGTGCTTTGCCTTGGTCGGTGGAATGGCTCCCCGAAGATCGCCGGATGGATCGCGCTCCGCCCTTCCTGTGGCAACGGCATACCGGAACACCTGCCCGCAGTTCTGAGAAGCCCTATGAGCCGTTTCGACCGCTCCCCGCTCTTCGATCCTCCGAAGAACGGACAGAAGATCGGGGGCCTGGATGTCCTTGATGGGCTTTTTGCCAAGCCAGGGGAAGATATCGCGCTCCAGTCTCCGGATGATCCGCTCTCCATGAGAAGGCGTCCAGGTGGGAGAAAACTTCTCAAACCATTCCCGAGCGATTGTCTCAAAGGTGTCGGCTCCGGACGCGCTGGCCTTCTGTGCTTTCTTCGCCTGGGAGGGGTCGATCCCCTCCCGGATCATCTTTCGGGCCTCGACCGCCTTCTCCCGTGCCTCCCGAAGCGAAACTTCCGGATAGGCCCCCAATGCAAGTTTCTTTTCGAGGCCCCCAACCCGATACTTGAGCCGCCACAACCGGGAGCCAGTGGAGTTGACCAGAAGATAAAGGCCCCCTCCGTCCGTCAGCTTGAAGGGTTTGTCCTTGGGTTTCGTGTTCCTAATAATGGCATCCGTCAGCATGGCGACTCCTTTGAAACGTCCCTGCCTCCAACCCTTCCTGTATTTTCTGGGGGCCTCGTGGGGGCCTCGACTTTTCCGTGGGGGCCTTTTCGGACTATTAGGCCCCCATTTTTGCCAAGTTGTCAATGGATATTTGTGGACATTATCGGACTATTCAATAGGTCAAGACATGAAAAAAGCCCGGTTTTACGCGGGCTTTCGAGTCTTTATTGGATTTTCTTGGATGTGGATAAATCATCAAATGGTGGAGGCGGCGGGAATTGAACCCGCGTCCGGAAACAGTCCGCCAAGAACCGCTACATGCTTAGCCCCTGTTGAAATCTGACCAATGACAGGAAAGAGGGGCATACCCGTCACCAGCGAGCCTGTAAGGGTTTAACCATCGGAACCCAGACATGTTCCTTTGGCGATCCTGCCTTCTCCACGCCCTCGGATCCGGGCAGGCG
>JAKAAM010000054.1 GCA_021802325.1 Nitrospirota bacterium | reverse complement strand
GCGAGGTTGACCACCAATTACTACCGCGTCGGCGGGGTCGAGGGGGATCTGGAACAGGATGTCATCGACGCCCTGTACAAATTCGTCGACACCTTTGAGCCGCACATTCTCGAGTACAACACCCTCCTCGAACACAACAGGATCTGGCTGGCCCGTACAAAGCACATCGCCGTCATCACCGGAGAGGATGCCATCAACTTCGGCCTCTCGGGACCAACCCTTCGCGGGTCGGGAGTGGACTATGACCTGCGGAAATATGAGCCCTATGGCGCCTACGACCTTGTCGATTGGACGGTCCCCCTGGGGCAAAACGGGGATATCTACGACCGGTATTGGATACGGATCGAAGAGATGCGCCAGAGTGCAAGCATCATCCGGCAGTGTCTGGACAAGCTGCCATCAGGTCCCTTCATGACCGATGACCACAAGGTCTCCTTCCCGCCAAAGGGACGGGTCATGCACAACATGGAGACCCTGATCCATCACTTCCTCCTGGTCGTGGAAGGATTCAAGACGCCACCGGGGGACACCTACTGCGGCACGGAGACCCCCAAGGGGGAGCTCGGTTTCTATATCGTCAGTGACGGATCCGGCAAGCCCTACCGGATGAAGATTCGTGCCCCGTCATTTGTGAACATGGGGGCGTTCGACTTCATGGCAAGAGGCTACATGATTGCGGATATCGTGACGATTTTCGGGACCTACGATATCGTCATGGGAGAGTGCGACCGATAGACGGTTCGCTGAACGCGAATAACGGATCATTGCCGGCACAGCCGGTTGCATGATGAGTCCCCTGTCCGGGACAACCCGGGACCGGGGTCACAATCTTCCAAACTAGGGTTCGTCCGGGGAGAAGGCAAGATGGCTAATACGGAACACGGCGCATCCATTGTGATCAACGAAGAAGAAATTGACCAGATATGCGAAGAGTTTGGAAACCGCGAAGGTGCGGTCGTCCAGATCCTTCAGACGATTCAGGAAAAGTACGGATATGTTCCCGCCGAAGTCCTCGAGCGGGTAGGGGAGGATCTCGGTATCCCCCACAGCAAGATGTTCGGGGTTCTGACCTTCTATTCCCAGTTTTACCAGGAGCCACGGGGCAAATTCATCCTCAAGGTCTGCGTGGGAACCGCCTGTCATGTTCGGGGGGCGGGTCTGCTGGTCGACAAGATCAAGGAAAACCTCCATATCGAAGCCGGTGAGAATACGGAAGACATGATGTTCACTCTTGAGCCGGTCGCCTGTCTCGGCTCCTGCGCCCTGGCCCCGATGGCCATGGTGAATGGCAACACCTACGGGAAGCTCTCGGCTGACAAGATGCTGGAGCTGATCAACCAGTTCCAGGAAGAAGGCTCCGGAAGCGACGAGGAGCCCGTTTCGGCGTCATGACGGGGGAGAGATCTCTCCTTGTCATCCGCTGTTTTTGTTTTGAGATGCGCAGATGGTTTGACCCATATACGCTGTCAGGGGGATAAGGGACCAAAATTCCTGACGTGTCCCCCCGAGGCATGAGGAGAATGAGCAATGTTGACTGAAACAGTTGAGGAAATGGCGGCGGGGCTATTTCGTGAAGTGTCCGTTCCGACGATTCATATCGGAATGGCGACTTGTGGCCTAGCGGCCGGGGCCCGCTCCATTCTGGAACTCGTTGAAAAGGAACTTCAGAAGCGGGGACTCGAAGCCCGGATCGTGCCGACCGGATGCATTGGGATGTGCCACAACGAACCCCTTGTCGACATCACCATGCCCGGAAGATACAGAGTCTCTTATCGGAACGTAAAGGCCCTGATCATTCCCCAGATCTTTGACGCCCATTTCGTCAAGGGGGATTTTGCGAAGAAGTATGCCGTCTGTCAGATTCCCATCGCAGGCCATACCCCCTACGAAGGTCTTCCGCTCATGCACGATACGAATTTTTTCAAGGGCCAGGTGAAGATCGTCTCCAGTCGCTGCGGGCTGATCGACCCCTCCAGCATTGAGGATTATATCGCCACGAACGGATACAAGGCTCTTCGCAAGATGCTGACATCGATGACGCCGGAGATGGTCATCGAGGAGATGACGAAGTCAGGAATTCGGGGCCGGGGAGGGGGAGGATTTCCCACCGGACTCAAATGGAAGCTGACACGTCAGTCTCCCGGCGATGAGAAGTATGTGGTCTGCAATGCCGACGAAGGGGATCCGGGCGCCTTCATGGATCGTTCGATCCTGGAGGGCGATCCTCACAGCGTGCTCGAGGGAATGTTGGCGGCCGCCTATTCGATCGGGAACTCCAAAAAAGGGTACATCTACTGTCGCGCGGAGTATCCTCTGGCCATCAAGCGCCTGCGCAAGGCCATCGACGATGCCAAGGAGCGCAACTTCCTGGGGGACAACATCCTGGGAACGGATTTCTCTTTCGATATCACGATCAAGGAAGGGGCGGGAGCCTATGTGTGCGGAGAGGAAACGGCTCTCCTGGCCTCCCTCATGGGAGAGCGGGGCATGCCGTGGCCCAAGCCACCCTTTCCAGCCCAGAAAGGCGTCTGGGGGAAACCCACTGTCATCAACAATGTCGAGACGCTCGGCAATGTGGGGCATATCCTGCTGGGTGGCGGAGACTGGTATGCATCCTACGGCTCCGAAAAGACGAAAGGCACGAAGACCTTCGCCCTCACTGGCTCCATCAAGAATTCGGGCCTGATCGAAGTACCGGCCGGAACCCCCCTCAGATCGATCGTTTTCGATATCGGCGGAGGAATGCTGGAGAAGAAGATTCCCTTCAAGGCCGCCCAGCTCGGTGGACCTTCCGGCGGATGCATTCCCACCTCAGGGCTCGATACCCCCGTGGACTTTGAAAATGTCGTGGCGGCGGGGGCGATCATGGGGTCTGGCGGAATCGTCATCATGGATGAAGCCTCCTGTATCGTGGACACGGCAAAGTTCTTCCTGAAGTTCACCCAGGATGAATCCTGCGGGGAGTGCACTCCCTGCCGTGTCGGCTCAAAAATCATGCTCGACATTCTGACGCGGATCACCGAGGGACAGGGGCAGGAAGGGGACCTCGACGAACTGATCAGGCTTTCCATGTATGTCAAGTCGAATTCCCTGTGCGGTCTTGGAGCTGCGGCGCCCAACCCTGTTCTTTCAACGATCCGGTACTTCAGGGAAGAGTTCGAGGCCCATATCCGGGACAAGCATTGCCCGGGGACGGTCTGCGCCAATCTCATCAAATATGTGGTGATCGAGGAGGACTGTACGACCTGCGGGCTTTGCGAGCCGGTCTGTCCGACGGGTTCGGTCACATGGGACAAGGGCGAGGTCGCCCACATCAATCTGGAAACCTGTATACGCTGCAAAGCCTGTGTGGATGCCTGCAAGTTTCGAGCGATCATTTAGTGGGTGAGGTTTCTTCTATGGTAAAAGTCACGATCAATGGCAAGGAAGTGGAGGTCGAATCCGGAACGACCATCCTGCACGCGGCTGAGAAGGCCGGATTTCCGATCCCGACCTTTTGCTACAATCCGCGAATGGATCCTGCCGGATCTTGCCGTATTTGCGCGGTGGAGCTTGAGGATTCGAAACGGACCGTGATGGGATGCATCACGGCCGTTTCCGACGGAATGAAGGTTCTGACGGAGTCCGCCAAGGTTCACGATGCCCGGAAGACCAATCTCGAACTCCTTCTCCTGCATCACCCGTTGGATTGTCCCGTCTGCGATTGCGGGGGCGAGTGTCCGCTCCAGAACATGTCCTTTTCTTACGGGGCCTCCGATTCCCGCTTTGAGTCTCACCGAAACGATGAACCGGAAGATCTGAAAAGCGATGTCCTCGTCTTCAATTCAAACCGCTGCATCCTCTGTGGCAAGTGCGTCCGCATTTGCGACGAAATTCAGGACGTGCATGCGATCGGCTTCATCAACAGGGGCTTCGACACGATCATCGGTCCTCCCCTCGGGAAGAAGCTGGATTGCGAATTCTGCGGCGACTGCCTCGAGGTGTGTCCGACAGGGGCGATCACCGATCGGTTCGTCCGGTACCAGTTCCGTCCCTGGCAGATGGAGAAGACAGAGACCACCTGCACGGCCTGTGGCTCAGGGTGTCGAATGCTCGTCGACACGGAGAGCGAAGCCATCGTCCGGATTTCCTCGAAGGAGGGCTTGGGTCCAAACGAAGGATCGATCTGCGTCGTCGGACGTTTCGGATTCAACTATGTTCAGAACAAGGAACGGCTGGACAAGGTCTACTTCAAGAAAGCGCAGCGGCTCGTGCCAGGAAAATGGCAGGAGATCATGCCCAAGATTGCCGACCGCCTGAGGGGGATCGTCGCAGGCGGGAGCGGTCGTGTGGCCGGCCTTCTCTCTTCCCGTGTCCCGCTCGAAGACGCATTCCTGTTTCAGCGATTCATTCGCCAGACCCTTCGCTCGAACTTTATCGATTCCGGGGCGAGGAGGGGGCTGATGAATCTGGCCCTTCCATTGGCCAAGGCGACAGGATCCCTCAGGCCGCTCGTCGACCACAAGGATATTGAAGCGGCCAACGTGATCGTCGTCCTTGGGGGAGATCCCGCCGCCGAATCCAACATCACCGGCCTTGCCATCAAGAAGGCGGTCAGGAAGAACAAGGCGAATCTCTACCTGGTTCATGGTCACGACGTCAGCATTTCGACGCGCGCCAAAGAGGTGATCAGGACTCTTCCAGGGGCGGAGGCCGACTTTTTACGCCTTCTGAGAAAGTCCCTCGCTTCGGGGGGGACTCTCGATATCGCTTCCAAGGATGCTTTTGTGGCAATGGGAGCCTCTCTCGAAGGGATCGAGCGTCTGATTGCCGATCTCGGAGCGGCAAAGAAGGTCGTCTTTGTGACCGGTCGGAGGTTTCATGGCTCCGACACCGGCCTTGAGGCTTCGGAGGAGCTCCTTCGCCTGCTCTCCGAGAAAGGATGGTTTGCCTCCGAGGGATCCGGCCTTTTCCCGCTCACCGAGCTGGGAAATGACATGGGTGTTCTGATGATGGGGGGATCCAGCGAGTGGCTTCCCGGCCTTCTCGAGGTCTCTAATGCGGAAAACCGGAAGGTATGGGAGACCCATTGGGGAACACAACTGGAAGCCTCCGGGGGGGGAATCAGGGAGATTCTGGCCGGAATCGAAAGCGGCAAGATCAAGGCCCTGATCACAATGGGTGAGAATCCCTTCGAATATATACCGGATACCGCCCTTCTCCGGGAGACCCTCTCAAAGCTCGAGCTTTTGGTGGTCATTGATCACCGCCAAAGCGACATTGCCGACCTCGCCCATTTTCTCCTTCCTTCGGCCACTGCGTTCGAGCGCGGGGGACACGTCGTGAGCGCGGAAGGGTTCGTTCAGCCCATAGCTCCTTCCATGGCGTATTGGGGAGACTCCCTTCCCGAGGCGGAAATCATTTTTCAGCTTTCCCGCCATATGGGGGCCGCCCTCCCATTCGATGACTTTTCAGCGATCACCCGGGAAATCTTCCGGATTTTCCCGG
>JAKAAM010000001.1 GCA_021802325.1 Nitrospirota bacterium | reverse complement strand
CCGATCGGGATCCAGCGCATAGAGAATGTGGACGGCTCTGGCGGTGAGGTAGTAGCGGTCGTCCGCCCCTCCCAGGATCTGGCCCGGATTGAGTCCCACGGTCCGCTCGAAGGGGGGGCCGGCCTCCTCGGCCGGAAGAATCAAAAGAGAGCGGCTCGACTCGAGATCGACCAGAAGGCGGCCTCCGTATCGCCCGACCGCCATGTCCCGGGGATTCTTGAGTCCGGAGATTCGAAGGGAGAGGTTGCCCGTACGCGGATCAAGCCGATAGAGGGATCCAGCCTTCTCGGACAGAAGGAAGAGCCGTCCGGCCCCTGCCGCCAGGGTGATCCTGCCCTCAGGAAAGGATCGGGAGAAAAGTGGCGGAGAAGGCTCCTCGATGCCCCAGGCCGGGCCGAGCGGCAAGATTTCGATAAGGAGGCAAAGCCAGAACAACGTGAGTTTTGCGGACACGGACCCTAGACGACCCCCAGGGAAAGAAACCTTCCCCCGCCTTTCCTCTTGTTCCAACGGACCGAGAGCCCCATCATCGACTCCATGACTCCGGGAACGTAATGTTCCATGAATTGAGCGACATATTCGTCCACCGCCAGAAATCGGGCCGGCTTGTTTTTACCGAAACGCCCCTCCACCTCGATCCAGAGCACCCTGTCGCGCCAGACAGGCGTCATGGCGACGCGTTCCGGGTGAATCGACTCCTCGTCAAGGCTTTTGGCCAGAGAGGCCCCCAACTCGATCGTCGCCGCCATCGGAAGGAGCAGAGACCAGGGAACGAGCGACACATGGCCCCCTTCTGCCTCCCCTTCCGGAAAAGGCCGGGCAAGATCGAAAATACGGGAGACGGCCTCCCCCACCTCTTCCTGAAGGGTTCCCGCAAAGCATTCATCGAGGACTTCCCCCCAGTCTCCGGAGGGAGGAGGTGTCATTCGGACCACACCCACCAGCGCCCCCCTCCCCGACTCGCGGGAGGAGCCGAAAGATCGAAGGACAGGGTCGGAAGGGGCCATAAGATCGTCGGCGGGCTGATCCCAGTCCCCGAGAAGAGCGTCCGCCATCATGACCGGCACCTCATCAAAGCTGCCTGACGAATCCATTGAAAATCCGAAGTTTATCCGCTCCTCGACGAATCCTCGCCGGCTATCATACGAAAAAGTATAAATATCTGCAAAAGACAGGACCCGAGGATGGAGGAAGACCTGGGCGACCTTCGAGGAGTCGGAGAGGGCCGTTTCAAGAATCCGGGCCAGAGGAGCCAGGGCATCGAGGGTCAGGACTTCGGGAAGGGGCTGGTCGAGATCCACGAGAAGGCCGATTCCGAAGACGGCATCCCCCGGCTCATGCAGATCCTCTTCCATGGACTCGTCCCCGATTTCATCCAATTCGAGATCGAACCGGTCGTGAGAGATCTCGAGATAGTTCCGGATGAAGAGGGACCAGTCCGGGGTCATTTCCGAAAGCTGGGCCAGTTCCCCAAGCTGACGGTCCTCCGAGAGGAAGTCCAGGATGTCGGAAAACCGCATCGACAGCTCGTCATCCTTCAACACTTCCGAGGGGGGACCTTGTCGAAGGATCTCGACGAGCTCCTCGATTGGTTTTTCCGGGTCACCCGGCATGGTTTCCATCATTGATGTCTCCTTTAGGTCTCTTCTGAAATGTCTTGAATGTCTGGCTTTTCCTTCGTCCGGCGACTCTTCCAGGAAAAGAGAGGCATGGAAAAATCCCGCTCCGGCGGAAGGATCCGGCTCTTCTGGAGCAGGCGGCGTGGCTGGCCAGCCTCCCAGAAGGAGAGCACCTCGGAGGCCCGCTCCACCACAGGGGCGGGAAGCCCGGCAAGCTTCGCCACCTCAATTCCGTAGGACTGTTCCGCCCGGCCATCCACAATCCGGTGTTCGAACACAAGGACCCCATTCCGGATCGAAACGCGTACGGTCTGATTTCGAACCCGGCGATGCGTCCGGGCCAACTCCGAGAGTTCGTGATAATGGGTGGCAAACAGGGTGCGGCACCGGATGCGGTCGTGGATGTATTCACTCACGGCCCAGGCGATGGCCATGCCGTCAAAGGTGGCCGTCCCGCGGCCCACCTCGTCAAGAAGGACCAGCGTCCTCGAGGTGGCCGATGCGAGGATCCGCGCCACCTCGGTCATCTCGACCATGAAGGTGGAGGCCCCCTCCAGAATGTTGTCGGAAGCCCCCACCCGGGCGATGATGCGATCCAGGAGCGGAAGTCGGGCCATATCGGCTGGAACGGGGCTGCCCGCCTGGGCCATAAGGGCGATGAGGGCGATCTGGCGCATGTAGGTCGACTTGCCGGCCATGTTGGGCCCCGTCAGGACGATGAACTCGCCGTCGACAAGCTCGGTGTCGTTGGGCATGAAGGAGCCGGCAGACATCCGGCTCTCCAGGACGGGGTGGCGTCCGTTCTTGACCAGAAGGGGTTCTTCTCCCGAGACGAACTCCGGTAGGACATACCGGTTGAGACGTCCCTGCTCGAAGAAGGCGAGAAGAACATCGGCCCGGGAGACGAAATCGGCCAAAAGATGGATTCCTTCGCGCCCTGACAGAACCGTTTTCCGGAGGTCCTCCAGAATTTCCCCTTCCCTGGCCAAAACCTTCGTCCAGGCCTCCCGGAGCCCCCCCTCGAAGGCGATGAGTTCAGAAAGAGTGAAGCGTTCCGAGTTCGTCAGTGTCTGCTTCCGCAAATAGCGCTCGGGCATCTTCTGCGCCTGGGCACGGGACACCTCGATGTAATATCCCGCCACCTGATTGTAGCGAATCCGGAGGTTCTCGACCCCGGTCGACTTTCGCTCGCGCTCTTCGAGCTCCGCCAGCACGCGGTCACCTTCGGACTCCACTCGCCGGCACTCGTCCAGAACGGGGTCGAAGGTCTCGCGGACGATGGGCCCCTCACCCAGGATCATCGCGGGCTCCTCCACCAGGGCCCGGTCGAGAAGGGTCTGAAGGGCCGCCCCCTCCCCCTCCCAGGAAAAAACCTCCCGGAACCCTGAAAAGAGCTCCCGGATCTCGGGAATTTCCAGGATATCCAGGGCACTGCGAAGGGATCTCCTGAACTCTGTCAGATCGCGGGGAAGACGGTTGCCCATGGCGAGCCGGGACTGGATCCGCTCCAGGTCTCCCACACCCCGCAACAGGGGAACGAGTCTGTCGGACAGGCGGGGATGGGCGGAAAAGCCCCGGATGACGCGATGTTTCTCCAGGATCGGCTCCCGTTCCGAGTCGGGGGACAGGAGCCAGCGCCGGAGCATCCGGCTTCCCATCGGCGTGCGGCAGCGATCGAGAAGGGCCACCAGACTTGCAGCCTTGCGGTCCTCCCCGCCCTCCCCCGGCAACACATCGAGGTGGCGGAGGGTCCAGCGGTCAAGCTGCAGAGAGGGAGTGCCTCCTTCCAAATCGATCCCCCGGAGATGTCCGAGAACCGTCCGTTCATGGGTGGCCAGGAATCCGAATAGGAGTCGGAGCGCCTCCTGGGCAACGTCGGGCAGATCGGGAACGCGGTAAGACGGTGGAAGCCAAACCGAAAAATCCGGGTCGGGAGGTTCCGGGTGGATCACGGCCGGAATTCCGGGAAAAAGACCCCGCAGGTCTTCCGTTTCAAGAACGAGTTCCCGCGCTTCCTTTCGCTCCAGCCAATCCCGCAGGGCATCGAGGTCGGACAGAGACTCCGGTTCCCACACCGCGATCCGACCGCTCGTCAGGTCGAGGGAGGCGGCCCCCCATTCTTCGCCCCTTTTTAGAACCGCGACCCCGTTCTGGGGAGTCCCCTCTTCACGGGAGGGATCCTCCATCAGAGTGAATCGGGTGACGGTCCGGATGATCTTCCTCGGAAAAAGGCCGGATGGATCCCCTTCCGAAGTCGTCTGTTCGGCAATGGCCACCGCATGGCCGGCATGGATGAGTTTCGGAAGATACAGATCGAGGCTCTTGGCAGGGATTCCGCACATGGGAAGGGGATCAGGGCGACTCTTGTCCCGACTTGTGAGGGTGACCCCCAAAAGCCGGGAGGCCAATTCGGCCTGGTCCCCGAACAGTTCGTAGAAATCCCCCAGACGGAAAAAAAGGAGGGCCTCCCCCGCTTCCTTCCTGAGATCCCGGTACTGACGGAAAAGGGGGGTGTCAGGATAAACATGGGAGGAGGAAGGGGAGCCCTTCTCCCGTTCATTGGGGGAGAGAGAGCTGTCAGTGGGGGGCATGAGGCGGTTCGGATACCGAACTCCCGCCTTCGGGGGAGCGGGATTTTTTCAGCCTTGAGACCACCTTCAGAAGAACCCCTCCCAGGAGGCAGAGGAGGATCCCCGTCAGAACCGCACCCAACACCACCACTCCCACGGAAAAGGGACCGATCTGCCCCGACCCGGGAAGCGTGATGGTGATGTGTTCCTGGTCGTTTTCCACCATGAAAAGCCATCCTGCCACGACGAGAACAAGCCCCAGAAAAAGTCTCATGGCCGATCCTTTCCGAGCCAGGCCATCACCTGTTTGAGATCTTCCCAGACCTCCGCTTTGGCGGAGGGATTTCGGAGGAGATAGGCCGGATGGTAGGTCGGCATGACCCGGATCTCCGGAAAGAGGGACAGGCGCGACTCCCTCCCCCGAAGCCGGGAGATTCCTCCCGTCTGACCCAGGAGGGAGGACGCCGCCGTCTGCCCCAGAAGGACGATCGTCCGGGGGGCGATGAGAGCGATCTGCCGCTGCAGGAAAGGCAGGCAAGCCTGGCGTTCGGCGTCCTCGGGAACGCGGTTTCCTGGAGGACGGCATTTGACGATGTTGGCGATATAGACCTCCCGCCGCTCGAATCCCATGGCCCCGATCATCTTCGTCAGAAGTTCCCCCGCCCTTCCCACGAAGGGACGACCCGTGGCATCCTCGTCCGCCCCCGGCCCCTCCCCCACGAACATGAGAGTCGCCTTGGGATTCCCCTCTCCGAAGACAACCTGCGTTCGGGTGGAGGACAGGGCGCAGCGGGTACAGGACCGGGCCTGCTCACGAAGTTCGGCCAGAAGCATCTCGCCGTCCGGAGCTCCCCCTTCGGAAGGAGCAGCCGCCTCTCCGGGGCTAACGGAGGAAGAGGCAAGCCCTTTCGCAAGAGCAAAGTCCGGGACGGTCTCGCCCAGATAGCGCAGATAGACGGCGAGACCGTCCGTCCCGTCAAGGACCTTCCTTCGAGCCTCTCCGCTCATCGGTTCCCTCCAGCGGGAGGGCGGACCGGCCACAAGGTGAGCGGTTCCTCCTCCGGAAGTGGGGGGGGATCTGACAACGGCTCCCAGTCGGAAAGGAGCCCGGGGATTTCGTCCGCCAGCTCCGAGGCCAAGCGCCCTCTGGAGGAGCCCCGACCTAGACGCTCTCCCGCCGCCCCATGTATGAAGGCCCCCAGGCAGGCGGCCTCGAATGGTTCCATGCCCTGGCCAAGGAAGGCCGCGATCATCCCGGTGAGGACGTCCCCCATTCCGGCCCCGGCCATGACCGGATCTCCTGTCAGGTTGACATAATGGCGCCCGGCCGCATCGACCACGAGGGTCCGCGCCCCTTTCAAAAGAAGCACCCCGTTCGCCTTCCGGGCTCCGGACAGGGCCATATCCAGGGGCTCCTTCAGAACCTCCGGGGTCCCGACCCCCAGAAAGCGCCCCAACTCCCCGGGGTGGGGTGTCAACACGAGTTTTTTTCCTCCACGAAGCTCCGCCACCCGTTCGGGACGGCCCGCGAAGAGGCTGAAGGTTCCGGCATCGGCCACCACCGGACCCGGGAATCCGGAGAGAAGTGTTTCCATCAATATCCGCGTTCCCTCGTCGTCAGGGAGTCCCGGCCCGCAGCCCATGGCATCGATCCCCTCGAAGGTCCCCCGGATTGCGCCGGGATCAGGGTTTGAGGGGTTAAAGAATCGGCCCATGACCTCGGGGAAGGCATTTGAGTAACCGGAAAGGTCTCGGTCCCAAAGAAGGGTCACCAGACCCGCCCCCGCCCGGAGAGCTCCCCGGGCGGCCAGAAGAGGCGCCCCCGCCTTCCCGAAGCTTCCCCCGGCGATCAGGACATGGCCGGCCTGTCCCTTGTGGATCTCCGGATATCGGCGCGGAAGAAGTCCCATGGCTTCGCGGATGGTCAGACAGGATCCGGAGCCTCCCTCCAGAAGAGCGGATGGAAAACCAATCCTCGAAAGCCGGATCTCACCCGCATAGCGCGTTCCGGGATCGACAAGCAGCCCCCACTTCGGAGCCCCGAAAGTCACCGTGGTTGCGGCCCGGACCGCCGAACGGCCTACGGCCCCCGTGCGGCCGTCCACCCCGGAGGGAATGTCGACACTGACGACCGGAATGCCGGAAGCGGCCGACTGGTTCATTGCCTCGACAAGCCGGAGGAGATCCTCCGGCAACTCACCCCGGAACCCTGTCCCCAGGATTCCGTCGATGATCAGGCCGGCGTGGGATATCCGATGGCGGCCCCCTCCCTCCGACGGAAAGCGGACGGGAACCTCCATGCGCCGAAGGCGATCGATCTCGCGAAGAAGCGCCGGGGACTGCCGGTTTGCTTCCTCTACGACCACAAACGCCTCTCCCGAGTATCCGAGGCTGACAAGATCGCGCAGGGCCACCAGACTGTCAGCGCCATTGTGGCCTCCTCCGGCCACTGCAAGAACCGGCCGGCGACCTGAGCGGAGAGCTGTCCTTCCGAGCCATTCCCGACAAACCCGGGAAACCGCCATGCCGGCTCGCTCCATCAAGATTTCTTCAGAAATCCCGAAATCCCGGACCGCCCTTCCGTCCGTTTCCCTCATTTCTTCGGGGGTCATGACTCTCATGAAGAAGGCCCTTCCAGGACGACGACCGCCACCACATGGTCCCGATCGTGGCTTAAGGAGGCCCAAATCGTTCCGATCCCGCGATGTCCGAGGAGGTCCAGAACCCTGCCGGAGCAGCGGACTTCAGGCGCTCCCGAATCCCGGGAGAGCGTTTCGATCTCCTTCCAGCGGACTCCCTCCGCCAGACCGGTTCCAAGGGCCTTCAGAAGAGCCTCCTTGATCGCAAATCGTCCCGCAAGGAAAGTCGATTTCCCCCCGGACTGACGGCGTTCCTCCGGAGTGTAAACGCGGGAGGCGAAGCGTTCTCCGAAACGGCTTAAGGCGCTTTCGATCCGGGAGACCAGCACAAGATCGATCCCGAGACCGCGGATCATCGGGATCCTCCTCCGAAAGGGGCGAGAAGAAGGGAGCGCACCTCGGAGACCGCATCCCGGATTCCGAACAGGACGGCCCGGGCGATGATGCTATGGCCGATATTGACTTCGGCCAAGCCTGGCAACCCAAGAATTCGGGGAAGATTGAACAGGGTCAGGCCGTGGCCGGCTGCCAGAATGAGCCCTTGGCGAGCGACCTGCGTCGCCGCCGCAGAGAGTCGGGCCAATTCCTCCCCTTCCCGGGACGTCCCGAATGCCTGGGAATAAGACCCCGTATGAAGCTCCACTTGGTCCACTCCGAACACAGGAATCCGGCCCAGCATCTCCGGGTCGGGGTCCATGAAAAGGCTCACCCTGATTCCCTTTTCCATGCAGCGTCTCGAGAAGGAATCCAGGGCCTTCAGATAATCCGGCGTCAGGACCAGTCCCCCCTCCGTCGTGCGTTCGGTCCGTTTTTCAGGCACGAGAGTGACCCGCTCCGGAGAAAAAGACAGGGCTAATCCGGCCATTTCCTCCGTCAGAGCCATCTCGAGATTGACCGGAAGAGAGACCGTTTCCCTAAACCGCCGGAGGTCGGTCTCATTGGCATGGCGACGGTCTTCGCGCACGTGGAGAACAATCTGGTCCGCACCCGCAAGCCTCGCGAGGTGCGCAGCCGCCAGGGGATCCGGATCGAACCCTCCCCGAGCCTGACGAATCGTCGCCACATGGTCGATGTTGACGCCCAGACGCACGGGAAAGACTGAGGAAATCATGGTGCGTCCTTCTCCGGTCCGAGAACGCTGAGAGAACGCCGGGACACCCAGTCCTGGTCGCGGGCGACACGAAGCAGGTCCAGAGGAGTGGCATCGTCGATCCATCTCTCCAGCTTGTCCGTTTCCAGCTCCTCGCCCCAATACAGGATGTCGCGCCCCATCTTGTTCATGCGCGTCAGGATCGATTCGAGCCCTATCAGGAGGGAACTTTTAAGCTGGTTCTTCGCCCGCAAAAGCTCGTCGCCTGTCAGCGGGACCTCCTGGAGTCGACCCAGCTCATCGACAAGGATGGCGAGGAGCTCTTCTTTTTTCGAAGGCCGTGTCGAGGCGGCGATCCGGACGAGACCGCCATCGACAAAGGATTGTCCCGTCGAATAGATCGAATACGCCAGACCCCGCTTTTCCCTGACCTCCTGAAAAAGGCGGGAACTCATTCCCCCTCCTAGATGCAGGTTCAGAAGCCGAAGGGCGGTCTGATCTTTGTGAGCTACCGGCAATCCGGACATTCCCAGGGCCACGTGCACCTGTTCGAGATCCCGGGCGGTTTCGCGTCTGTCGTAGGCGGGAACAAATCCGCCGGTGGCCCGCTCCGCTCCGGACTGTTCGGGAGGAATCTCGGAAAATGCCTCTTCGAGGGTTTCCCGGAGTTGCGGCCACTGAAAGCGTCCGGAAATCGTCACAAACATCCCGCCCCGATGGTAGTTCCTAAGAAAATAATTCTTGACCTCTTCCCGGGTAAAGGCCGAGACGGAGGACTCCGTTCCCAGAATGGGAAGAGCGAGGGGATGGCTCCCGAAGTGGGCCTCATAAAGCTGCTGCGTGACCAGATCTTCCGGGTCATCCTGTGACTCGGCAATTTCCTCTATGACGACCCCCTTTTCCCGGGACAGCTCTTCCGGATCAAAAACCGATCGCGTCAGCAGGTCTCCCAGAAGCGTTGCCGCCCGTCCGGCATTTTCTGAGAGAACATGGGTATAAAAGCAGGTCATTTCCTGGGACGTGAAGGCATTCATCTCTCCACCCAGAAGATCCATCTCGTTGGCAATCTGTTGGGCCGAACGCGAGGGAGTCCCCTTGAAGCACATATGCTCCAGGAAATGGGTCATCCCCGCTTCAAGGGGACTCTCGAAACGCGAACCGGCACGGACCCAAACCCCGATGGCGACCGATCGGGAGGTCGCGAGTGGATCGCAATAGACGGTCAGACCATTGGACAGGATTTGCTTGATATAAGGCACGGCGATTCTTTCTTTGGAAGACCCCGGCGACATCGTCTTGATTCCGCTTCTGATTCTGAAACGATCAGAGCACGCAATGCAGCCCTAAAAAAGCGGGGAAAGACTTAAAGCCGGGGAAATTCTGTTTATTTTTTGTCGTGAGGAAAGGGACCACTTGGTCCTCGAGGGACATCCATTACAGTAAGGGTGCCGTTTATTAAACGACACCCTCCTGCAAAAGAAGAATAGAATAATTGCAAAGAAAAATCACCGGTTCGTCCGGTAGGCGGGTAAACCTCGAAAAAACTAATGAGCTCCGGTCGGAAGGAAGAACGGGTTCACTCCCACATACGCGGAAAGGCCTCCCCACACCACGGCCATGATAATCGCAACAACGACCAGACCCGCAGCACCCTTGTTCACATCCATCGACATCTCCTCCTTTTTGAATGCCAAACCCTCTTCCCGATCCCCGAAGAGGCCCCTCCCCCGCCAGGCGATTCTGGCCACAGAGGTTGATGGGGGGTTAAAAAGGCGTATCTGATACTTTGGGATTAAGACTCGACCATTATGGCAAAGCCGATTTCAAAAAACAAGGCTTCCTGTCATCCCCCGTTCCAGACATTTACTGGACGCCAGAACCGGGGGAATCAAGGAATAGAATCAGGCCTTGGCAGCCGACCGATGTTCCCGACCCTCACCTTCCTCGGCAATGGCTTCCTTGCGGGACAGGCGGATTTTTCCCTGACGGTCGACTTCAAGGACCTTGACGACGATCTCGTCTCCTTCGTTGACGACATCGGTGACCTTTTCCACTCTCCGTGGCTCCAGCTGGGAAACATGACACAAGCCGGTCGTTCCCGGCATGATCTCAACAAATGCCCCATAATCGGCGATCGTCTTGACCTTTCCGAGGTAGATCTTCCCGACCTCCGCCTCCGCGACGATCTGGTTGATCATTTCGATGGCCTTTCGAGCGGCTTCCTCGTCGGCGGACGCGACGCGAATCAGACCTGAATCCTCGATGTCGATCTTGACTCCGGTTTTTTCTGTGATGCTCCGGATCATTTTGCCTCCAGGGCCGATCACCTCCCGAATCTTGTCCTGCTTCACCTGAATCGTCAGGATCCGGGGCGCATAAGGAGACATCGTCGCTCGAACGGACGGCATCGAAGCCTTCATTTTGCCCATGATATGCATTCGGCCTTCACGAGCCTGATCGAGCGCTTTTTTCATGATCTCCAGGGTGATTCCCTTGATCTTGATGTCCATCTGGACCGCAGTCACCCCGGAATCTGTGCCCGTCACCTTGAAATCCATATCTCCCAGATGATCCTCTATTCCCAGAATATCAGAGAGAATGGCCACCCGGTCGCCTTCCTTGATGAGTCCCATCGCGATCCCCGCCACGGGAGCCTTGATCGGGATTCCGGCATCCATCATCGCCAGGGTTCCGCCACATACCGTTGCCATGGACGTGGACCCATTGGATTCAAGAATGTCTGAGACAAGGCGGATGGAATAGGGAAAAGCTTCCTTCGAGGGAAGAATGGGCAACAGAGCCCGTTCGGCAAGATTTCCATGACCAATCTCGCGTCTTCCGGGACCCCGCATCGGCTTGACCTCACCCACCGAGAAGGCGGGAAAGTTGTAATGCAGCATAAACCGCTTGGTCGATTCCCCTTCCAACGCGTCAATCCTTTGCTCGTCATCGGATGTTCCGAGAGTCGCGACGGAAAGGCTCTGGGTTTCACCTCGCGTGAAGAGGGCCGATCCATGAGTCCTGGGCAGGATGCCCACTTCGATCGTGATTGGACGAATTTCCGTTGTCTTTCGACCGTCGGCACGAATGCCGCGATCGAGGACCATCGCCCGGAGGAGCTCTCTTTCGAGATCGTGAAACCCTGTTGAAAACTCCTTTTCTTCATGGGCATCCTTGAAACCGTCGGGAAAAAGCTCCTTGGAAAGAGTGTTCCGGATTTCAGAGGTCTTGTCTTCACGGGCCTTTTTGTCGGACATGACAAGAACGGCAGACAGTGGTTCCTTCCCTCCCTGCCGAATCTTCTCCATCAATTCGGGGCGAACAGGGACAGGGGGAATAGCCCGCTTGACCTTTCCGGCCTTTTTCTGAAGCTCAATCTGGGCTGCAATGATCGGCTGACAGGCATTGTGTGCGGTGCGAATGGCTTCCAGAAACAGTTCCTCAGAGACTTCGGAGGCCTTTCCTTCAACCATCATGATCGCATCGGCGGTTCCCGCAACGACCAGATCGATGGAGGACTTTTCCTGCTGCTCAAGATCGGGGTTGATGACAAAATTTCCGTCGATGTAGCCAACCCGAACGGCACCCATGGGATCATGGAAGGGAATATCGGAGATGGTGAGAGCCGCCGATGCCGCAACCACAGCCATCACATCGGTGACCCCGCTTCTGTCAGCAGAAACGACCGAAGCGATCACCTGTGTGTCATAATAAAAGCCCTCCGGAAAAAGCGGGCGAATGGGCCGATCGACCAGTCGGCTGTTCAGGATCTCCCTCTCGGAGGGCTTCCCTTCGCGCTTGAAAAAACCGCCCGGAATCTTTCCTGCGGCATAGGCTCTTTCCTGATAGTCGACCGTCAACGGGAGGAAATCCGTCCCGGGCTTGATGGTTTTTGATGCCACAGCGGTCGCAATGACCACGGTTCCCTCGACCCAGAGGACGATCGCTCCGTCTGCTTGGCGGGCCATTCGACCTGTTTCGAGCCTGACCGTCTTCCCGCCAACGTTGACTTCAACAGTTTCTTGCTTCATGTTTTTGATGTTCCTTTCCGGTAGCCGGATCAATGGAATCCTTGATGGATACGGGTTTCAGGCGGCCGCAAAGCTGACTTTTGTCTTGTTTCTGACAGGGGAAGTCAGCTCAACGCCCTTCTGAAACCCGCCTTTCAATCTAGCGACGCAACCCGAGACGTGCAATGATTTCCTGATATTTGGCTGGATTGGTTGTCTGAAGATACTTGAGGTGACGGCGTCTTCTGCTGACCATGAGAAGAAGGCCCCGACGGGAATGGACATCCTTTGGGAATTTTTTGAAATGCTCTCCAAGCTGGTTGATCCTTTCGGTCAGAATCGCCACCTGAACCTCGACCGATCCGGTATCATTGCTGGAGATTTTGAATGAATTGATGACTTCCTGCTTTTTTTCCTTGCTCAACGCCATGCCCTGAACTCCCTTTTAACCGTTTTCATTGTGAGAGGGAATACGCTTTCCCTCTCTTACCTGCGCTGACTTTGTCCGAAAAAGGAGTACGATTTTCGCCACAGGTATACCTCCAGGAAAAAGACTCAACTCCTCGCTATTCAGAAGAGCCTCGGCTAACCCCAGAATCTTCCCCTCCTGCCCCATTATTCTAATCGTATCCTTCGCATGAAACAATCCTTCCCGGCGAAAAAACCAGATGCCGGGAAGCAGGCCCCCCTTCTGCAAGGCCGGAGCGGCGTTCGGAAGAATCTCCAGGGACGGAAGATCCAGGAAAACCTTTTCCGGACCAATCAGGGCGGCGCCAAGGTCTTCTGCATTCCAGGAGTTTTCGATGACCTCCATCCCAACCGCCCCCTCCACCGAAAAACGCCCTACTGTCAATCTCCGGAGACGGCTGACATGGCCGCCGCATCCCAGAGCGTCTCCGATTTGGCGCGCGAGCACGCGCACATAGGTGCCCTTGGAACAATGGACGCGAAGAGAGAGCCTCCCTTCTTGACACGTGAGAAATTCCAGCGAATGAACCGTCACGAGGCGAGGGTCGCGCTCCACGGTCATCCCTTTTCGCGCCAGTTTGTAGAGCGGAACCCCCTTCTGCTTCACCGCCGAGTACATCGGAGGCTCCTGCCACTGCTCCCCCACAAAGCCCTGCAGAACCTCCCTTATTTTTTCCTCCGAAAGATCTTCCGGAATGGGGGATCTCGCGACGACTGTCCCCTGACTGTCATCGGTATCCGTTGTCACTCCGAGGGAGACATCGAAAGAATAGGACTTGTCGTGTGCCTGTATGAATCCCGACATCTTTGTCGCTTCCCCCAGAAAAAGAGGGAGCAACCCCGAAGCCAGGGGATCGAGCGTCCCTCCGTGGCCGACTTTGTCGATGCCCGACTTTTTCCGAAGGGCGTGAACGATGTCGTGGGAGGTCGGACCGGCAGGTTTGTCCACCAAAAGAAGTCCGGAGATTTCCGACGATGACTGATCGTCAAATAAAGTCACTCTCCTCCGTCCTCTGCGTTCGGGTTTGCCAACAAGCGCTCAATCCTGGCGGGATCTGTTTCATCGGCGTCATGAGCGAAGGTCAGGGCGGGAATGTACTTGATCCTGATCCGGCTCGCAAGCTCCTTGCGAAGCCCTCCGCAGTATCGATCGAAAGCTTCCTGGCAGGCGGCTGGATCCTCTCCGGGATAAACGCGATAGTAGATCGTGGCCTTTCGAAGATCCCCTGAAAGGGCCACTCTCGTGATGGTCGCCCGGGAAAGTCGAGAATCACGGGAAAAGCGGGACAGAATCATCGCCATGACTTCATGAATCTCTGCTGAGACTCTGTCCGATCTTCGGAATCCGGGATCATGCTTCATAGAAACTCTCGGTGCGAATCGAGAAGAACCAACTCTGGAGAAGAAAGCACCATCTCGCGAATCTTCTCGAAGATTCTTTCCGGAAGGCGTGGATCAGAGGAAATCATGACCACCTCCACCACTGCCCTTTGCCAGAGGTCCTGATATCCCGTTTCGGCGATCGAAACGGGATATCGTTCACGAATCCTGGCGGTCAGACTCGACAAAAGTTGTCTTTTTTCCTTGAGTGAATGGACATCAGGAAAATGGAGGATCAATATGAGGTGCGCAATAGGAGATCTCTGATGCGGATCCCTTTCATGTGTTGACCGGCTCAAGCTTTCCCGCTATCTTTTCCTGAACGAAGCACTCTATCAGGTCACCCACCTTGATATCGCGGAAGTTTTCCAAGGAAATCCCGCATTCATAGCCGGCGGCGACTTCACGCACATCGTCCTTAAATCTCTTCAGGGCTTCCATCTTGCCCTCGAAGACCACCGCCCCGTCCCGAATGAGCTTGACCACCGTCCCGGTCCGCTGCATGACTCCTTCGGAGACATAGCATCCGGCAACCGTTCCGACACGTGAGATATTGTAAACCTGACGCACTTCGGCACGACCGACAAACTTTTCTCGAATGGTGGGCGACAGCATCCCTTCCATTGCCTTCCTGATGTCCTCCACGGCATCATAAATCACCGAGTAAAACTTCATTTCCACTTTTTCCCGCTCCGCCAAAGTCAGGGCCTTGGGCTCTGGACGAACGTTGAAACCAAGAATCACGGCGTTTGAGGCCTGGGCCAACAGGACATCGGTTTCACGAATTCCTCCGACTCCCTCATGGATGAACCTCACTCTGACCTTCTTGTTCTCAAGTTTCCCAATGGCCTGCCGGATGGGTTCGATCGAACCCTGGACATCGACCTTGAGGATCAGGTTAAGATCCTTGATGAGGCCTTCCTCGATCTGAGAGTAAAGATCCTCGAGCGTGACCTTCTTGTTCTGAAGAAGCTGAAGGGCCCGTTGTCTGGCCTGGCGGGCCATGGCTACCTGCCGACCCAGCTTTTCGTCCTCGACCGCAATGAAGATGTCTCCTGGCTGTGGCATCCCGTCGAGTCCAACGACCTCGGCGGAATGAGAAGGGGTGACCTCCGTGATCCGGTGGCCGAAGGGGTCTGTCAGGCTCCGAACCCGACCGACCTGTGCTCCCAGGACAAGAAAGTTTCCGACCTTGAGGGTTCCCTTCTGAACGAGAACCGAAGCCACGATGCCTCTTCCCTTGTCGAGACGTGATTCGATGACCAGACCTCGGGCCCGACGATTGGGATTGGCCTTGAGATCCAGAACATCCGCCTGGAGCAGGATCATTTCAAGAAGAAGGTCCAGACCTGTCCTCTTTTTGGCAGAGACCGGACAGAAAATCGTCGTACCGCCCCATTCCTCCGGAGTGAGCCCATATTCAGACAGAGCCTGCTTGACTCGGTCCGGATTGGCCTCCGGTTTGTCGATCTTGTTTATGGCGACGATGATCGGAACATCGGCCGCACGGGCATGGTTGATGGCCTCCACGGTCTGGGGCATGACTCCATCATCCGCGGCAACAACGAGAACGACAACATCGGTTGCCTTCGCTCCGCGGGCCCGCATCGCCGTGAAGGCTTCATGTCCAGGGGTATCAAGGAAGGTGATATCCCGTCCGTTGATCGATACGGTGTAGGCACCGATATGCTGGGTGATGCCACCCGCCTCCCCTTCGGCCACCTTGCTCTTGCGAATGGCATCGAGAAGAGAGGTCTTCCCATGGTCGGTGTGCCCCATGATCGTGACGACGGGCGGACGCGGCAACAGATCCTCCGGAGAATCCTCCGATTCACCAAGAATGGCTTCCTCCGGTTCCTCCTGCTGGATTTCGACGGCGATACCCAGCTGCTCGGCAACAAGCATTGCGGCTTCAGGATCAACCGGCTCGGTGATTGTGGTCATCACCCCCATGGCCATCAGGCGCATGATGACATCCTGCACCTTGACACCCAATTTGTCCGCAAAGTCCTTGACGCTCGTTCCGGCCTCGATCCGTATGGACTTCTTCCGTGCCTTGGTTCCGTCAACGGCCTGGGAGGCTCCCCTTGAATCGCTTCCTCCTTTCGCCTTCTTCTTGAAGGAGGGGGCCTTCTTGAAAGCAGGGCGCGGAAAGGAAGGGCGGGACGACGTCTGTGTTTCAGGGGGAGCGCCGGGAGCGACGACACGATGAACCGTGGCAGGAGAGACCGGTGGCTTGGATATTGCGGATTCTTTTTCTCCGGCTTCCTCGAGATCGACAAAATCCTCTTCTCGAAGCATGTGAAGGCGATCGAGCTTCTGGTTTTTGTCTTTGGTGGTTTTTGCTGGTTTTCCGCGCTTGTCACCGGGGAGCGCCCGGTCCCGGACCGCCCCCTTTTCCGCCGTTTCTTTTGAAGGAACGGCCGTGGAAGGAGCGGAAGGAGTCTTTTCCCCTTGACGAACCGGTGCGTTTTCCTGCGTCCATCCTTCGACTGGAATACGGGGGAGAATATTCTCGGCAGGAGCTCCAGCCGTCAGAGGGAGCTGCGTGGCAGGGGGCACCGCTTCAACGGCATTCACAACATTTTCCATGCCGACGGGACGCTCGGTTTCGATAGCCCCCGCCTCTGGAGGGGAAACCACTTCGGCCTGAACGGGTTGCTCCTCAGCGACCTCGGCCCCGGGAGCAAAAGATTTCTTCTTGATGAGGATCGGCTTTTTGGGGGCCTCGGGGGCCTCCTCTCCCTTTTTTACCTTTTGCCGAACAATGTTGATGGTTCTTTCATCGAGAGTCGCCATGTGAGACGGCGCATGAATCCCCCAGAGTTTAAGTTTGGCAAGCAGGGATTTGCTTTCCATTTTCAATTCGCGAGCCAATTCATAAACCTTCAAAGAACCATCCCCCTCTTCGTTATAGCGACCCCGAATCCGTCTCCGGCGTAGTTCCGGAAGTCTTCGGATAACCCATGAAATCCCGTGCGGTTTCGATCAGCTTAGCGGCAGTTTTCGGACCAAACTTCGGAAGTTTGGCGATATCCTCCGCCGATGCATTGGCCACCTTTTCGACACTGTCAAAACCCGCTGCCTTCAGGGCATCGGCCATATTTCCGCCCATTCCCGGAAGATCCTCGAGAAGAATCATCGAAGGCGCTTCCAATGAGGGCGCGGCCTGTCCCTCATGCTCTCCTTCTGCAGAACGGGCCATCCGATCGGCCTCGTACTGCTGTTCACTGAAGATGTCGATCTTCCATCCGGTGAGTTTTGCTGCAAGCCGAACATTCTGTCCCCGACGACCAATGGCAAGGGAGAGCTGCTGGTTGGCGACCACAACCGTCGCAACCTTGTCGAACTCCCCGTCCCGGGTCGCGACTCGAAGAACCTTGGCGGGAGAAAGAGCACGGGCGATAAAGGTCCCCGGATCCGGACTCCAGTCGATGATATCGATTTTCTCTCCGTGAATTTCACGGACAATGGCCTGGACCCGTGAGCCCTTGACTCCGACGCACGAACCAACCGGATCAACATTCGGGTCCCGTGAAAGCACTGCGACCTTGGCCCGCTCACCCGGATCGCGAACAACGCCCTTGATCTCGATGATTCCTTCACTTATTTCAGGCACTTCCTTTTCGAAAAGGCGCGCCAGAAAATCGGGATGGGTCCTCGAGAGAATCAGCTGAGGGCCCCGGGTGGTTGTCCGAATGTCGAGCAGAAGAGCCTTGACCCTGTCTCCACGATGAAAGGATTCCCTGGGAATTTGCTCTTTATATGGCAGGATTGCTTCTGTCTTCCCAAGGTCTATGATGAAGCTCCTCTTTTCCTGTCCGATATAGACGCCGGCGACAACATTCCCCTTTTTCCCGCCAAATTCCCTGGCAACGACAGACCACTCGGCTTCGCGCACCTTCTGAAAAATGACTTGCTTCGCCGCCTGGGCCGCGATCCGACCGAAGTCATCGATCTCGAGAAAGGCCCCGATTTCGTCACCGACCTCCGCTTCAGGGTCGGATTCCATCGCCTCGGCAAGAGAAACTTCCTCATTGGGGGAAAGGACATTCTCGACAATCCGGCGAATATGAAGAACCTGGATCTCGCCCGTTCTCGGATCGATTTCGACCTGAAAATTATCCCCACCGCCATAGCGTTTTCTTGCAGCGGTCAGAATGGCGGACTGCAGGGCCTCCAGGAGTGTTTCCTGGGGAATTCCCTTCTCCCGGTGAAGCTGGTCAAGGACACTCAACAATTCCTGATTAACCATTCATCTCTCCCAATCGGTTCCGTCTCTTCGTCCGACATGAACGTCGTCCGGGCAACAAGCTTCCTGTCTCTTCATATCACTACACTCTACCACACGATGCCCGCTTTACCCTCTCGACCGAGTCGCTTCCCGGTCTTTTGGTGCAGGAACGGAACGCCAGAACTCCGCCTGCACGCTTCTGACATTCGAAAACAGAACCTGAAGGGTGGCAGACTTCTTTCCAGACGAGACCAAAAGCTCGAATCCTTCCGCAGACACGGCTCCGATCCGTCCCTTCCAAACCTTCTGACCGGACACGGCCTCAACAAGCTTCACATTGACCCACTGACCCGGATTGCGCTCCAGGTCGGCCGGGACCTTAAGCATCCGGTCAAGACCTGGCGAGCTTACCTCAAGGTGATAGCGGCCAGGAAAAGGATCAATGACGTCGAGCAACACACTGATCCTGCGACTGGCTCCTTCCAGCTGGTCAATCGTCACCCCCTCGGGGCTTTCGATAAAAACCCGAAGGACACCACTGTTTTTCTTGGGTAGCACAAGATCGTAGAGTGTCAGTCCCATTGAAACAAGGAGAAGAGAGATCTCTTCGGTCAATCGGTCGGGGGAGGGGGGCAAAACGGGGTTATCGGACATATTCTACAGATCTCCTTTAATAAATCAACCCCCTGCCCCGCGTCATTGACGAAAGGTCAATCGCCCTCTCGCTCAATGGGTTTCCACGGGAGTTCCCAAGGGTGGCTTGTCCGCATAGGGGACAAATGAGTTGGCCCCGCCCAGCTGTCCGGGTAGGACCGAAGGGGACGACTCGCTTCGAGAGGAAGGAGGAGTGGAGGGGCCGGGAGCCTCTGCCGTTTTTGAGGTTCCCGGAGAGGAATGACAGCCTGCCGCCACAAGCAACCCCAAAAAAACGATTGCCCGGAGTTCTTTTCGAAAGCATCCCATCGCAATCACCTGCCTAAAGATGAAAAAACATAAGGAAGCCGTTGACAAAAGCCAATGCTCCCAGACCTCCAAGGCCCAAGCTGACATACCAGAGGGAATTTCTCCTGAGCATGACGGCCATTGACGAAAGGACGATACTGATCTGAAAACAGACAACACTGAGGGCAAAGGCATGATGATGCGCCAGGGAGCGGTCCGACAGCGCATTCATCCGATCACGCTCCTCCTCGAATCCTATGGCCTGTTTTTTTATTTTCCCGACTTGTCCCTTGTACTTCAAAACCAGTTTTTCCAGACGGTCCTTTTCACTCCGCGAGGAATGGAGAAGATCCACAAGGTGAACCTGGTTCTCGGACATATGAAGCTTGATTTTTTTTGCCTGGTAGAACGACCACTGATCTGAGGCCTTGGCCTGATAAAAGATGGCCGAATTTTTCAGCATGATCGCTTCCGACGTTTTCTGCTCGGACTCCAGATTGGACAAAGCGGCAAAAACAGCGAGGATAGAAGTGGTCAATGCCACCTTGATATTCCACTGGTCTCTTTTTTCTTCGCGCTTTTCGATGGACTCACTGAGCGACTCCATCAGGTCATGGGCTTCAAGCGATTCCTGACTCATGGCCTCCCCATAAAACATGGTGCCAAGTATTTTCCGGCACCAAAAATTCTTCTCAGATCTTCCTTTTTCTATTTAATCACAAAAACAGGAGCGATGTCATGAACCAGACATGACCTCACGACCCGGACCTTCTGTCGGAGCATCTTGTAGCCTGAAAGGATGTAAGGATACAGAGAAGGTTTTGTAAACGGGAGCTCCTGCTCGGAATTGAACCGAGAACCTTCCGCTTACAAGGCGGGTGCTCTGCCAATTGAGCTACAGGAGCGAGGATCGGAAGCACGGATGGCAAATCGTGAAAAGGCTACTCCATTCAGCCCCTCGATTTCAAGACTCCTCTCCCCTATATTTTCGAGGGAAGATTGAATCTTTACACCCCGTTTGCTAGCATCGTTAAAGTATGGTTCAAAAACCGATCCGGACATACGCTTTTCCACCGCCGTCCCTCACTCAATCCGGGCCTGACACTTACAAAGGACTCCGACTCTGGCCAGAAGGGTATGTCCCGAAAAGGTTTTTATGCTCAGACCCCGATTGATCCGATGCCGATCTCCACAAAGAGATCCCCGATGCCTGGCACATGCGAAGGGCCGGAATTGACTCTGCCGGCCCTTCGCACACGGAAGGTTCTGCCAGTCCCTGGATCCTTTTCCAGCGAAAGGGCGGAGCCGGACCAGGAAACCCGAAAATCTGGTAACCGAAGAGAGACAATAATGCCGTTTGCCTTCTCGAGCACCTTTCCACCGGACGGACTTCTGAAACGTCTTTTCCTCCGAGACCGATCCCCTCTTTTTTGGGGCTTTCTGGGACTCATGCTCTCACTTTCCGGAGGGGCGGACTTGGGCAAGGCCCTGGCCGCCTCCCCTTCAGCGCAATCCCCGGCCCCCACAAGCGCACCAGTTTCGGATGATCCTGCAGCGCTTCAGAAACGCTTCCAGAAAGTCATTCTTGATTCTCTGGCCCGCCAACGCATTCCCTACCGGGATTTTGCCTGGCTTGCCCCCAAGGCTGTCGACAACGACATTCTGGCCCTTCCTTTTTCTATCATCGTCGGAGCCCAGAAAATCGTACTTCCTGTCTATATCATCAACCATCGCTATCTCGTTACGACCCCCCTTTTGGACATTACCCGTCATTATGCCGTCGTTCCAAGCATCCCTCCCCCCCAACCCGTTTCCCTTTTCATCCCGTCATCCACTTTCCAGCTGGACAAGTTTCCATCGACAGGATCCGGAAGCGCGCCTCACTCCGTGATCATGTTTGGAGACGAACAGTGTTCGGTCTGTCGTCGCTGGAACCGGGAGGTCCAGGACAAGGTCACTTCGGACTCCTCCATTCATTTCACATACATCCCGTACCCCCAGACAACCATCCACAGAAACTCCCTGGATGCGGCGATCTTCGAAATGTGCGTTTACGAAGAGAAGCCGGCCGCCTTCTGGACGATTCACAATCAGCTTGACCAGAGGGTCGACCTCAAGAACATCGACAAGTCAGGACTCAAGCCCATCTTTTCCGGATTCATGGTCCAGGCCGGCGTTCCCACTCCAAAGGTCCAGGCATGCATCGACCAAAGCCGCCCGCTTCCAGACATTTCAAGAGCCGGGGACACTTTGACCTCACACATCGGGGTTCCCTCGACCCCTGTGTTCATCGTCGATGGCCAGGTCAAGTCCGGGTATCTTTCCTATGACGACATCAAACAAATTTTTGCACAGGAAACGCCAAAGACATCCCAGACAAAATCGAACTGAGTGGATTGATTGAAACAATCCTTCGGAATTATCATAAAAGAATTACGAAGACGGACGCGGGCCAATGGCCCAGAAATCAAGGAGAACAGACCCCGTGGCATTTCGCCCTTGGACCGATATCGACAGATGGACTGAGATCGACATCGACGACATCGTCGAACAATCTGCCGCCCTGACAAACGACACAAACAAGGACGCCATCAAGGATGCGATCCAGACCATCAAAAACTCTCTTTCCTTCCTTGAAAAGAAAAAATCCACCAAGGAAGAGCGGGACCGGATGACCAAGGAGCGAATCAATATTCTGCTCCGCCTGGGCTTTCGGATTAGGCTAAAGGAACCTTCCCAGGTGGAGGCGGATCCCAAGCCCCAGGAAGCAGGGGTCCAGAGCTAGCTCACCAATGGGTCTCACATCAGGAGACACTCCATGACCACTCTCCTGATCGTTCTTTCGGCACTGGCTGCCGGAGGCATCTGGGGAAGCTTTCTCGGGGTCCTGGCTGTTCGGGTTCCGCAGGGTCTCTCCATTGCCACCCCCGGTTCCCGGTGCGATCACTGTTTGATCCCTCTCAGGCTCTCCGAACTCCTCCCCCTGCTCTCATGGGTTCGTTCGCGTGGCCGATGCAGGCGTTGCGGTCATTCCATTCTCCCTGAAATTCCTATTTCGGAATTCGCCACCTCATTTTTTTTTCTTTTTGTGGCTTTTTATCCAGGAACCCTTGCGGAGCGGGTCGCGCTCCTTCTTTTTTTCTCCTTAGCCCTTCCTCTGACCCTGATCGACGTTCGCCATCATCGCCTGCCCCATCTTCTCACCTTTTCGGGAATCGCAGCCGGCATTGTTTTCTCGTCCATCACTATGGGGGGAAAGGGACTTCTTGTCTCCGGAGAAGGAGCCCTCATCGGATTCATTCCCGTGGCGCTTGTCGCCTTGTTCTATAGCCGGGGGATGGGAATGGGAGATGCCTTCTGGCTTGCCGCCATCGGGGCATTCACCGGTCCCCGCAACCTTTCCCTCGTTCTTCTGGCCGCCTCTTCCACCGGCATCCTCGCAGCTGTTGGCGTCCACTATCTTAACCCTCCCGACAAACGGGGCGCTCTTTTCGGAAAAGCCATGCCGTTCGGGCCCTTTCTGAGCCTGGGAGGATTCCTTGCCCTAGCCTTTCCAGATCTCGTCCACGTCATCAACAGTCATATTTTGGAGATTTCGCTATGAATATCACCTTTGTGGGGACGGGGCACATGGGAGAGCCTATGGTCGAGCGCCTCCTGGGGGCCGGATTCCCGATCACCATCTACAACAGGACAAAGACCCGCGCACTTCCTCTCCTCGAAAAGGGGGCCATCTGGGCTGAAACTCCGGCAATGGGGGCCGCCGGATGCGACATCCTCGCCACCATGGTCGCTGACGACCAGTCCCTTGAAAACCTCCTTGCCACGGGAGGAATTCTAGACGCCATGCCAGAAGGAGCGATCCATCTTTCTTTCTCCACCATCAGCGTCGACTTTGCATCTTCTCTTGAAAAAAGGCACGCTTCCCATGGGCAGGGATTTGTCTCAGCCCCGGTCTTCGGCCGGCCGGATGCCGTGCGGGAAGGTCGGCTTCGCCTCCTTTGCGCCGGAAAGGACGAATCGGTACAACGGGTCCTCCCCATTCTTGAGGCGCTGGGACCGAAAGTGTTTCAACTGGGAGAAACACCCTCGACCGCCAATCTGGTCAAGCTGTCCGGGAACTTCATGATCGCGGCAGTCCTGGAAACCTTAGGCGAGGCCTTTTCTCTGGCAAAAAAGGCGGGAGTCCACCCGTCCCTCTTTCTCGAAATCGTCAACGACTCCCTCTTCCACTCCCCACTTTACGCAAATTATGGCCGGATTATGGCCGAAAAACATTACGACGAGGCCGGATTTACCATGGATCTCGGCCTGAAGGACGTCAACCTCGTGCTCGAGGCCGCCAATGACCTGAGGGTTCCCTTGCCTCTCGGGGGCATTCTTCGCGACTCTTTTCTTTCCGGACTCTCAAAAGGGAGACAGTCGCTGGACTGGTCGGCGGTCATCCTGTCCCATTATGAGAGAGCTGGAATTCCAGAAGATTCCTAAAGGAGGATGCGGTCCTCCATCTTGCCTCTTCAAAGTTCCCGCTCCCCCTGTTCGCCCTTTCCCCTTCTCTCTGGTCGCTCTCCCTGGATTGACAAACCGATCCCCGGGGGTATTTTTATAACAACCTCGTGACAACTCTATTTTCACTCAATGAATAGAGGGAAATTGTGCGTAATTCTGACAATTTCTGCTTTATTTCTGAAAAAGCGAGGTTGACTTCAAACGACTGAGGATAGCCGGAAGAAACAAGAGAACCGGCCCATCAAAAGGAGCGTTATGATGCAGCGAGGACGATGGATCCAGGCAAGTCTGGGCATCACCATGGCCGCACTGTTTTCCCTGCCAGCCCAGGCAGGAGAGCTCGACATTTTGAAGCCCCGGGTTCCTGCAGACCAGATTGCGGCCGCTAAGGCCATGAAACCTCCATTTCCCGTCACTGCGGATACCATCGCAAAAGGAAAGGATGTCTTCAATGGAGCCGGCACCTGCTATACCTGCCACGGGGCCTCAGGCAAGGGGGACGGACCAGGAGCGGCAGGAATGGATCCCGCTCCCCGGAACTTCACGAACCACAAGTTTGACCAGGTCCGCACCGCGGGAGAAATGGTGTGGGTCGTAACCAACGGCTCACCCCTTCAGCCTGCGATGGTTGGTTTTGTCAGCGCGGGTCAAATCACTGACAAGCAGGCCTGGGAAGCGGTCATGTACGAGCGGAGCCTCGGCTGCGGAGGAGACATGGACTGCGTGAACGGTTCGGCGGACTGGGTCGCCAAACAGCCCATCCATGAAGAATCTGCCACTGCCTCCTCTCCTGCTTCCTCAACACTTGCCGGAAGCTCTTCTCCGCTCGATCTTTCCCTGCATTGAAAATTTATCGGCGCGGACAATCCTGACCGGGTTGTCCGCCCGTGTCTCCTTCCACACAAGAACAGAGTCCTTTCCCCTGCCCTACCGATTGGATCAACCGTCGGAAGATATGATATTCTGAAGCGGCTTCCTTTTGGGAATTCCGAAGCCACCTACGATCACTGGGGGACGCCCATTCATGTCCTGCTCCTTTCGGCGCATACTGTTTCCCTCGGATCTGTCCCCTCTCTCACCGGAGCTTCTCGGCAAGATCCGGGAAATTGGCGGAACGGATCTGGAGGAGATCCATCTGGCCTTTGTCCTGGAAGCCTTTCACGAGATTCCTGCAGACTTCCCAATTCCCGGAGTCTCCCTTGAACCCGTTGCGCAGGAGGCCATGAAACGGCTGAATCGGATCGCCCTCTCCCTCGAACCGGTCTCGGGAGTCGTCTCGACCGGGGTGTATACCGGCAGAGCAGACCATACTCTCGCCGCTCTGGCTGTTGCAGGGGGATACGATCTCGTTCTCATAGTCTCCCATGCCAGGAACTTTCTGGGACGCCTTATGGTCGGATCGGTTTCGACCTCCCTCATGCATATCTCGCCCCTGCCGGTTCTCGTTCTCAAGGAACCGTCAAGTCAGGACTCCCTTAAAAAATCCGCAGAACTTCACATGGCTGACAAAAACGCCCTCCTCCCGATGGCATTCACCCCAGACATCCGGAAGGGCTGATGGCGATTCGTCAGAATCTCGACCTTCCTCCGAATCTGGACACCGCCGGATTTCTGGGCGAAATGAACCGCCACATCCACCTGTTCGAAGAGGCCTTTCATCTTCGCATTTCGGTCAACGGACCTGTTCTGACGATGGTGGGCGAAGAGGAGGATGTTGGACAGGGGTCTCGGGTCATAAACGATCTGACCTCCCTCATGGCCGCGGGGTACACGATCCGCGAGGAGGAAATCCGCCAGGCCATTTCCGTGTCCCGCAGTTCGCCTCATCTCTCCCTCAAGGATCTGCTCTCCGAGTACGTGCCTATCAACAGCAAGAAGCGGGTCATATTCCCCAAATCCCTCCATCAGCTCGAATATATCCGGGCCATGAAGAAAAAGGATATCGTCTTCGGGATCGGCCCGGCTGGAACAGGCAAAACCTACCTTGCCGTCGCGCTGGCGGTCCATCATCTTTTGAAGGGAGCCTTCCGGAGAATCATCCTGGTCCGTCCAGCGGTCGAGGCGGGAGAGAGACTCGGGTTCCTTCCCGGGGACATCGCGGAAAAGATCAACCCCTACCTCCGTCCACTGTACGATGCCCTCTTCGACATGATCGACGTGGAGAAGGTCAACCGGATGATGGATCGCCGCGAGATAGAGGTCGCACCGCTGGCCTTCATGCGAGGACGAACGCTCAACGACTCCTTCGTCATTCTCGACGAAGCCCAGAATGCCACCGTCGAACAGATGAAGATGTTTCTCACCCGGATCGGTTTCAATTCCAAAGCGGTGATCACGGGGGACACGACCCAGATCGACCTTCCTCAGGATCGCTACAGCGGACTTCTCGAGGCCCAGGAAGTCCTGAAGGGAATAGAAGGAATTTCTTTCACTTTTTTTTCGGACGTCGACGTGGTGCGCCATCGCCTCGTCCAGGAGATCATCAAGGCCTACGAACGCTACGAAGCTCCCCGGAAAGAGGACGCATCAGGACCCGGAAAACCGGAAAGACCTCGTTCGAAAACACGCCCGCGCTCCCGTAGCTAGGAATCCCCCATGGCCGTTGTCATTTTGGACTTTCAAAGAAAGTTGGCCATTGATCGGGACCGGCTCGAGCGTCACGCCCTCTTGGGGCTCCGGTCGATTCGAAAATCCTCTGCGGATCTGACGATCGTCCTCGTCAACGATCGGAGGATGAGAGCCCTCAACGCCACCTACCGAAACAAGAACCGGACGACGGATGTCCTCTCCTTCGAGCCAGGTCCCGCCATCCCGGGAACCACGGCCCGATCCCGGTTTCTGGGGGAAATCGTCATCGCCCTTCCTCGCGCCTTCTCTCAGGCAAAAAAGCTCGGCATCACACTTGACGACGAGGTGTCGAATCTTCTGATCCACGGACTTTGCCATCTTCTGGGATATGACCACGAGAAAGGCGACCGGGAGGCTTTGGAGATGAAGAGGGCCGAAGAAAAGATGGCCAGAGCCATCCTGAAAAATGAGCCCGGGGAAGGGGCCGCGACATCCATTTCCGGAAAAATTCCGGACGCCTTGTTGAAAGGAGGGATTCAAAACTGATGGGCTTGTTTGAAAAGATCAAAGAAGGACTGACCAAAACACGCACACGAATCTCTTCGGCGATCGACGCTCTTTTCAGCCGGAAGGATCCCGGATTCTACCGGGATCTTGAGGAGCTCCTGATCACCTCCGACGTGGGACCTGTCGTCGCCCGCGACCTGGTCTCTGACTTGGAAGGCTGGGAGAAACAGCATCCCGAGGCCACTCCCGAGGAAAGCCTCTCCCATCTCGAACAAAAAATGGCGGGAGAATTCTCCCGCACTCCTCCCCTCTGGGAGTCCCCTCCGAAAACGGGCCCCCTCGTCATTCTCATGGTCGGGGTGAACGGGGTCGGTAAGACCACCACAACCGGAAAGCTGGCCTCCCATTTTCGGGAACAGGGTCGCACGGTCATCCTTGGAGCGGCTGACACCTTCCGGGCCGCCGCCATCGAACAGCTCAGAAAATGGGGGGATCAGCTCGACATTCCCGTTGTCTACCAGAAACCGGGAGCCGATCCGGCCTCCGTGGCTTTCGACACGGTCAAGGCGGCAAGGGCACGTAAGCTGGATGTGGCGATCATTGATACGGCGGGAAGGCTCCAGAACAAGCACAACCTGATGGCCGAACTTCAGAAAATCGGATCGGTCATCCGGAAGGATGATCCGGAGACCCCGGTCGAAATCCTTCTCGTCCTGGATGCGACGATCGGACAGAATGCCCTTTCCCAGCTCGAGGAATTTAGGAAAATCACCCCCGTGAGCGGACTGATCCTTACAAAGCTCGACGGCACATCAAAAGGAGGCATCGTCGTCGCCCTTGCACAAAAGCATCACCTGCCCGTCCGGTTCATCGGGGTCGGCGAAAAGGCCTCCGACCTCCTCCCCTTCGATCCGGTTATGTTCGTCCGGTCAATTCTGAGACGGGAGTGACCGCTGCTAATCCACCTCCCGGAAGACAAACCGGTAAACCACCCAGACTAGCAGTCCGACCAGAAGAGAAACCCCTCCTGCCAGAACACCCTTCGGTCCAGTGGACATCATGAAAAAGAAGAAGACAGCAACGGCCAACCCCCCGAGAAAGTACCTCAAAAGGCCAAACCATTCCTCACGCTTCATTGGAACATTCTCATCCGGTTGATCGTCCGGATCAGGGGAAGGAGACTGATCCCTTCCATGATTTCCTTCCATCAGAAACTCCTTTGGGAACAGACAAATTGACCAGAAGCCAACCGGTCAGCCCTTCCCTCTCCATGCTACACTGATACAGAGGGCTCTAAGGCCCTGGTTGAGCCAAAAGCATGCACCCGTTCTATTATTATAAGAGACGCGCAAGCCCACAACAATATCGGGATCATTCCTCCCGGGAGTCACCTCTTTGAACAACGAACAGAGCTTTCCCCGGCACCTCGAGGAAAAGCTTCGTTTCCTCCCTGATTCCCCTGGCGTCTATCTGATGAAAGGAGAGGAGGACGAAGTCCTTTATGTCGGGAAATCCAAGTGTCTGAAGGACAGGGTCAGGTCCTACTTCCAGAAAACACGCCCAGCCTCCCCCCGCATCCGGAAAATGACCGAGCGGGTCACGAACATTGATACACTCGTCACCCGAAGCGAACTCGACGCCCTGATCCTTGAGAACACCCTGATCAAAAAATACCGTCCCCGCTTCAATGTTCTTTTTCGTGACGACAAGACTTACCCCTATCTTCGTTTTTCCTGGTCCGAAACCTATCCCCGTCTTACCGTAACCCGTCGGGTCCGACCGGGGACCGATCTTTATTTCGGTCCGTATGCGAATCCCGGGGCTCTCAGGGACACTCTTCGATTGATCGCGAAGCTCTTTCCGCTGGCAACGTGTACCCTCGATCTCGGAAAAACGATCGAAAGGCCTTGCATTGAATACCAGATCCACCGCTGCCTTGGCCCCTGCGCCGGCCTTGTCTCCCCCGAGGAGTACCGGAAAATGGCGGAGGGAGTCCGTCTTTTCCTCGAAGGAAAAAACCGGGATCTGGAAGATCATCTTCATGCGGAAATGGCCCGTTTCGCCCAGTCTCTCGAATTCGAAAAGGCGGCACAGGTCCGCCGGCAGATCGAAAGCATCCACACGGTTCTCGAGCGGCAAACGGTGGAATTTTCAATACGCCACCCTGTCGATGCGGTCGCCCTGGTCTGTGATGGCCCCTGGGTCCAGATCCAGCTCCTTTCGATCAGAAACGGCAGGATTTCGGGAAGACGGGAAGCCCATCTCCGAAATCCCGACGGAGAGGCACCGGAAGATTTGCTCCTGGCTTTTCTGGAGCAGCATTACTCCCCCGAGACCGTGGTTCTCCCACAGGAGATCCTTCTCTCGCATGCCCTGCCTCATACGGCCCTTATGTCCCTCGAATGGATGACCGAAAAGAGAGGAGAGCGCGTATCACTGCTCCATCCAAAGCGGGGAGAAAGGAAAATCGTGCTGGAACTTGCCATCGACAATGCGCGGGAGGCGCTTCGAGAACGGGTCAAGAGTCAGGATGACCGGCAAAGGACCCTCGAGGAGGTGCGGGAACTCCTCTCGCTCCCGGCCGCTCCCCGATCCATCGGCTGCGTTGACATCTCGAATACGGGGGATGCCTTTCCTGTCGCCTCTCTTGTCGTCTTCGTCGACGGCCTTCCCGAAAAATCCCTTTACCGCCGATTCAGGATCCGTTACGGGAAGGGACAGGACGACTTCAGAATGCTGGCCGAGGTTCTGGAACGCCAGTTCCACGACCATCCCCTTCCGGACCTCCTGCTGATCGATGGAGGACGACCCCAGCTCAGGGCCTCACTGGAGGCGTTGAAAAACATGGGAAAGCCCCCCTCACCCTTCCAGGTCGTGGGCCTCGCGAAGGAACGCACCCGGACAGGCCATCTGGAAAGAATCGTGGCCGAGGAGCTTCCCGAGCCGCTCCTCCTTCCGCCCCACAGGGCGGCCACCCATCTTCTCCTTCGAATCCGCGACGAAGCCCACCGCTTCGCAATCACTTACCACAGGAAGGTTCGGGAGGAGGCCATGACACAGTCGCGACTCCTCGAGATCCCCGGAATCGGACCCTCCAGGGAGAGACAGCTGATCCAGACCTTCGGCTCGATCGCATCGCTCAGGTCTGCCGCTCCGGAAGAAATCGCCCGAAAATGTTCCATACCGGCGACTCTTGCCGGTAAGATCCTCGAAGCCTTGAACGGAGCCGTTTCGGATGGCGGGGAGATCTCCTGATGCTCCAGCCGATCATCATCATGCTTGTCGGGCTCATCTGGGTTTCAGCCTCGCTTTTCTTTCGCCGGGAGATCGACCCCATCAATGCCCAGTTTCCCCTGATGTCCACCCTTGTCATCCTTCTCTTTCTTCTCATGCACGCGGCGGTTTTGGCCGGGATCGGTAAGAATCTCGGTCGTCCCTATCAATCCGGGAAGAAGAAACGGGGACCCAAAGGAATTCCTCCCCCCTCTCTTCCCTTTGTCGGGACATGGACCTTCATCGCCCTCGCGACGATCGGATCCGGACTTTTTTTTCGAACGTCCGTCCCGACTCTTGCGGTGACTCTCTGGATTCTCGGAGGGGTCACCCTTCTCTCCGCCCTCTGTTTTCTCTTGATTCCCTCCCAGGTCCATTCGGAAAACTCCGATGGGGATATCGTCTTCAAGCCGAACCCGGTCCAGATGGCTCCCAAGGCTATCTATTTCTGGAGCTCCGCGATCGTTTACGGGGGATTTTTCCTGATTTCGGGGGCCGTGCTGAAGTCTTCGGCAACCATCGGATCGATGATCAGCCTGGGGACGGGAGCCGGATGGCTTTTGGGGGCCATGATCCTCTCCCTTGTCGCTCTCTTTCGCATGGGGCTCGAAGACCAAGCGAACGCCGTATCAAAAACAAGGCTTCTGGTTCCGGGAGAGGACTTCAAACAGATTGCAGGGAACCCGGGAATCAAAGGAGAGCTGTCTCAAATTTTCTATCAGATCGCCTCCGCCCAGAAAACGGTCGGCGCTGTTCCCAACGGGATCCTTCTGACAGGCCCTTCCTCTCTCGGGCGCACCATCTTCGCCCGAGCACTCGCCGGCGAATACAAGCGTCCTCTTTACAATTTCTCCCTGGAACCCCTCCTTTCGATCGATGGATCTGCCCTGGACAACTACTGGAAGGGTTTCCTCTTCAAGATCAAGCCCTTCAATCCCCTTGTCATCCACATCGAAAACTATGGAAAAGTCATTGCAGCGGCCGCCCAGACCAATCCGCAGGGACTCCACAACATCCAGATTTTTCTGGGGAGACTCTCTCGCAACCGGACCCATCTCCTCATCGCCTCGGCGGAAAACGCCGACGATGTTCCGAAACAGTTCTCCTCTCCCCCCTTCATCCACTGGATTCTCACGATTCCCTTGCCGGACGTAGAGATGAGAAGATCCCTCCTGGGCCGATTTCTTCTTGAGGAATCAAGAAAGAACGAGATTCTGCCAGGGAACGTCCCCCTGCTCACTCCCGACATGATCGAGGGGTTTGATCTGGGAAAGCTGGCCACCCTCATGGAAGGGTTCGCGCCGGAAGACATCCGGGATGTCGTCATTCACAGCAGCGACTATGCGCGGAAGCTGCGCCGTTCGCTTCGGCAGCTTGACATCGATGTCTCCATCCGTCGCAAGGCCCAGAACTGGAAAGATCCGACGGCCGGACCGATGGAGGTGATCCGGTCGAGACTGACCGATCAGACGATGGGACCGATTCTCGTCAACCGGGCCAACGAACTCTTTTCCAATCGGCAGAAAAAGTCCCACGAATCGATTCTGATCATCGGAAGAAACCGGCCGATCCGCCGCATGATCGCCGAAAAGCTGGCCCAGCAGGCGGGAGTCTCCTTCATGATGATTCCCGATGACAAAAAGCTTGACGGAACGGAGTTCAGGAGCCTGCTTCTTAAAAGTCGAAAAAACCGGCCTTCGATGATCTTCGTGGATCCTCTCGAGGAGCTGTTTCCAAAGGTTCAGCTTTCAAACTACGGTTATCATGGAGAAATTTACAACCAGAAGGTGATGGAGCTTGCCCAGGCCAATGAGGACAAGAGTATCTGGCTGATCGCCGGGGCCGAAGACATCAACAAGATCGATCCCTTTATCGCTCGCCGCTTCTCCTCTCTCCTGGACCTGGCAGAACTTGGTCGATCCCTCTTCTCTGAGCTCGAAGAGTTTTCCCTTGGCCAGATCCTCGAAGGAGTTCCCGCCGAAAAGATCGATTTTTCCGAATTCGACCAACCCAAGCAAAATTCCCAGGAGGCACTCCACGCCGAAGAAGACCAACAGGAGAAGGGGTCTTTTCTGATGGCTCCGCCCGAAACTGAACCTCTTCCGGGATTTCCGGGACGTCCCGAGCTTCAGGAGGAAATCCGGTCCATTCTCGATGCCGCAGCGTACAATGTCAAAAAAGGGGGATCGGCTGTGATGGGGGCGTTCCTATTCGCCGGACCGCGGGGAACCGGAAAACGGGAGGCGGCACAGGCCATCGCTCACCATCTTGATCCCGGCAAAGGGCGGCTTGTGGTTCGTGACATGGGGCTATACGCGGATCGTCTGTTTGCCAGCATGCTTCTCCAGCGCCCCCTTGGATCGACAAAGTCCAGCCCGTTACCGGAAGGAATCCGCACCCTTCTTGAGGAGCGTCCGGACGCGGTGATTTACCTCGACAACATCGAACAGGCCCATCCGTCGGCTTGGGATTTTCTTCCGGACTACCTGAGAATGGGGGTCATCAACTCCGGAGGAAAACCGCTTTCCGTTCCCAGAAGCACTCTCATTCTCGCAACGTCCCTTTTTTCCGGAGACGACATGGAGATCGCGCGCCGCGGGAATCGGGCGGAGCTGATTCTTGACACCCTTTCCCAAAGGAATAGGAGGCTGGCTTTTCTCCCGATCTTCAGCCGGGAAATCCTTGAGACATTGGATTTGATCGTTCCGTTCCCCGCCTACACCGATTCGGACATCACGGATATGGCCCGCCGGACGATCTACGACACGCTGTCCCGTTTTCTCGAAAAACACCCTTTCAAGGGGACGATCGAGGTCGACCCTGAAACGCCCTCTTTCATCACCTATCAGGTCGATCCGTCCACGATCACCGCCTCCGAACTGACACGGAAGATTCAGTCCATGCTTCTGCCCGTCCTGAAGAACCTCGAGATCCAGGTACCCTCTCTGACCTCCTCCAGCGCGCTCAAGGTCGGAATCCAGGACAACCGCCTCGAACTCCTCGAGGGAACTCCTGTTGCGGCGGCGACACCGTCTCCTCCGGAAACCTCCTGACCTCAGTTTCTCTGCCTGAAATACCCCCAGAAGCACCCTCCCAGAAGAAGGACTCCCAGAAGGGAAAGAACTTCCCCCGGAAGAAGAACGTCTGAAAATCGGAGAACCAAAACCGCGGAGAGACAAAACAGACCCAGGAGCTGTCCTTCCCTTTCGATTCCCGCCCCGGCCAGAAGGAGGGCTCCCCCGACGAAAATCGCCATTGATCCCGAGACGAGCGTGTTTTGGAGAACGAGGGCGAGAAGCAGGAAAATTCCCCCTGAGAAAAAAAGAACCGGAATCTTTCGGGCGATTGTTTCCTGCATTCGAAGCCAGAAGAGTGGAAACAGTCCGAGCCCGGCGCCCAGGACTCCATGGGCGGCAATCATCGAAAAAGGAATCGGATCGACGGTCGGTCGGGCGAGAACACCCCCAAGGAGGATCCCCATGACGGCCGCAGCGCTGAGAAAGATCCAATAGAGGAATCTCCACGATCCGGACACTAGCATGACCCCGGCCATCAGGATGCCTGCCGTCACCATCAGACCACCCTCCTCCGGAAGAGCGGAGCGAGGGTGAAGGAGAAATCCCGCAATCAGAACCAGATCGCCGGTTGCAACAAAGAGGGCCGACATGCGAAAGAGGGAGGAGTCCCGTCCGAACCTGACGAGAAGAAGCGGAATAAGGGTCCCCACAACCAGGCTATGAAGAACGGCAAGCAAAGGAAACTCGAAGAGGGGTGTCGAAAGGGAGGGGCGGGTCAGGGCGAAAAGAATGCCGGAAAAAAGGAGATTTCCCAAAGCAAAAAAACGGAGAAAAAGCCGATACCCGTTTGTTGCGGCAATTGTCAAAGGGAGAGAAACCTCCTAGAATGAAGAATCTTCGAGCGAGAGTGGCGAAATGGCAGACGCACCAGACTTAGGATCTGGCGGGGAAACCCGTGGGGGTTCAAGTCCCCCCTCTCGCACCACACCTTTCCACCAGCTTCAAGCCAGTATTGTCCGTTTTTTCATGGAACTCGCTTTGTCGCTTTTTCTCCGGGGCTCCCTTCCACACTGCTCCCCGAATTTACTCCTGCATCATTTTGAGTCCATTCCCTCCCAACCGGAATGCCCCCCCTTGTTGGGAAGACCGGCTGAACGGAGACATCCTGGCATTTGGCCGGCCAAGCCTCAAAAATGGAAAACACTTGAGTCGTTCAGGGCCGGCCATCATCCAGATCCGAGAGGTCATTGCGCAAAGGGATGCCGCTTGTCCAGACCATACTTTTGCATTTTCCGCCATAACGTGATCCGGCTCATCGAGAGGGTCTTTGCAGTCTCGGTAATGCGGCCCTGATTGTCGGCAAGGGCTTTTTGGATCATCTTCCTCTCGACTGAGGAGAGGGTCGCCCTCATGGGTTCGAACTCCGGTTCCGGCAAAGCGGTTTTTTCACCTTCGTCCGGAATAGAAGAACTCTGAGAAAGAATTTTCAGGACAGGTTCCGGGAGATTGGATTCCGTGATTGTCGGGTCCGAAGAAAGGGCCAGGCAGAGATCAACGAGATGCTTGAGTTCGCGAATGTTACCCGGATAAGGATAGCTTGCGAAACGGTCGATGGCCGAATCCTCGAATTCGGGAACCGGTCCGCCATACTTCTCTCCCCATGCCATTCTAAAGGACCTTATCAAAAGGGGGATCTCCTCTTTTCTGGCCCTGAGGGGCGGAATGTCCACAGTCATTCCACGAAGTCTGTAATAAAGATCCTCCCGAAGCCGTCCTTCCTTGAGAAGCCTGACCGGGTCCACATTGGTGGCGGCCAGGATTCGGACATCGACCAACGTTCTCTGATTTTTGCCGATATGCTCGATGATTCCCGTCTCGAGAAACCGAAGAAGCTTTGCCTGGACCGGGAGGGGGATGTTCTCGAGTTCGTCGAGGAAAAGGGTCCCCTTGTCGGCCTGAAGGAGCTTTCCGGTATAGTCGGCGGTTGCCCCTGTGAAAGATCCACGGGCATGACCAAAAAGGGAGTCGTCGACGAGGGTTTCTGGAACAACAGAAAGATCCAGAACAACGAAGGGCCGATCCTTTCGTGGACTCAAGTGGTGGATCCTGTGTGCCAGAACCTCTTTCCCTGTCCCAGTCTCTCCGACAAGCAGAACGGGAATCGTGGTCCGGGCAATCCGCGAAAGGGTGGAGGGAAAGGAGGTCTCGCATGCCCCGCCCGCCTCGAAAAGACTGGCCTCAAGATCCGTATCGTTATCGGCGGATTCTTCAAGAATTCCGGTTTCCCGGGGAACGACCATCTTGAGAAGTCCGACAGTGGTTCCTTTCGAATCACGCAGAATGGTATTCCGGACCTGGCAGGAATCCAGTCGTTCCTCAAGGCAGAGTGATCCGAAGGGACTTCCATTTTCTGCGGGAGAAATCATCTCCCCGGCATTGAGGCAACGGGCCGAACACACCCGGTCTTTGAGGACATGGGCACAGAGCTTTCCCACGACAGTTCCTTCACCCTCAAACAGAGACTTCCTGACGGGGCGCGAAATCCACTGGATTCGATAGTCGTTTCCGATCAGCAGAAAGGACGAATTGGTCTGTTCGGCAATGCGGTGGGACAAGATACGGTAGAGGTTGTTCTGGGAATTCCGCTGTAAAGGCAATGTTCTCCCCTTTGTGAGGCCCGCAAATAGCAAGGCAAATCAAAACCCTCAAGACCAAGGTGAGTGAGGAGCCGGCATCCGCCCCGAACGAGGTTCGGCGGCGAACGCAGGGGGAAGCGGCTCATCTTGCCGGAGAAATCCCTCCGAAGTCCTGTTCGTCCATATACCTACCAAATCCCAAGGATAAAATCCAATCCTCTCCCCTTTTCCTCTTAATCCCTTCAGGAACACACAATCTTCCTCTTTACTTTCAACACCCAGTTCCGGAAACGTGTTCCCGCTCGTTCCGGAGAATCAACACCCTTCCGCATCGTCAGGAAACAGGAGGTCGGCCTGCGTCCGATTCCAGGATCGCCCCCATTCGAGGACATCTTCCGACTGGGAGCCTCAATGGGACGGAATGAAGGGGGCCAGCCTCCGGTTGTCGTCCCGAAACAACCCGTTTCCAATTTATTGGGAACCCCAACGCATCATAAGGAGGCCAATCTCATCGCTCGTGGCATACAAAACATTGAAATTTAAAGATAAACACCAATGAAAAGATGATGGCACACGGATTGCGATATGTGAAGGCGCGGAGGCCTGGCCAAACTCTGGCATTGGGATTGGGAAGCGGATGCCGGGAAGAGGTTCGGCTAACGACAATTGAAATGCACCAGAAAGGAAAACTGCTTGGTAAAGGGAGGAATGTGATGGCACCAGGGAAAGGGAAAGAGATTCCAAGCGGAACCGCGGCAAAAACGGCCATCATCTCGTCGGTGTTCTGGCTCGCGATGGGAACCACGCTCGGATTCGTCACATCGCTCAAGCTGGCGTATCCGGACGTGTTGAACGGGACCCCGTATCTTAATTTCGGGCACATCCGGCCCGTCCATGTGATGACCGTGATCTATGCGTGGATTTCCATGGCCTTCGGGGCCGCCATGTACTACATGACCCCCGTTCTCTGCGGAACGAAGCTCTGGAGCGAACGGCTCGGGGTCATGAACATCTGGCTCTGGAACCTCGGCATTACTGTCGCCGATATCTCCATTGATCTGGGAATGACCTCCGGCCGCGAATATTCCGATTTCATCTGGCCGGTGGACGTCTATGTGATCCTCTTTGTCCTCGTCCCCCTGGCCGTCAATGTCTGGATGACGGTCCTCAACCGGAGAGTGAAAGGCATCTATCCCACCACCTGGATCATGATGGCCTCGCTGCTTTATCTCGCGACCGTCTATTCCCTGAGCCAGTGCGTCGAGGTCTTCCACATCACAGGCCTCAACGAGGCCCTCGTGACGTGGTGGAACGCCCACAACCAGCTCGGGATCTGGGTGACGCCGGTTTCCATGTCCATTGCCATGTATATCATTCCAAAACTTACGGGCAATCCCCTTTACAGCCACAAGCTGGCCCATCTGACCTTCTGGGGGCTCTTCGCCTTCTACTCCACCCCCGGCGCGCACCACATGATGGGAGCTCCCGTTCCCGAGTGGCTCAAGTCTTTCGCCTCGGTCTCCGGCGTGCTGATCCTGGTTCCCGGAATGGCCTTCATCGCCAACGCCCTCCTCACCATGCAGGGCAAGTGGAAACTCTTCGTCGAAGTGCCGGCCCTTCGCTGGGCGATCACCGGAACCCTGATGGGCATCCCCTTGCTCTTCCAGGGGGGATTCCAGCAAACCCGGGCGATCAACTGGTACGTCCACGGAACCCACTGGATCGTGGCCCACGCCCATCTGGCCCTACTCGGTTTTTCCTCTTTCATCGAGATCGGCGCCATGTACTACGGCCTGGAACGGCTCCTGAAGCGGAAATTCAACCCGACCCTCGAGCTCTATCACTACTGGCTCATGACCATCGGGTTCATCATCTTCTGGACCTCGCTCACGGCGGCCGGCCTCATCCAGGCGGCGGCCAAGGTCTACGAGATCCCCTACGTGGCGTCCGTCCAGGCCGCCCACCCCTACATGGTGGCCCGGGCCTGGGGCGGCTTCATGATCATCGCCGGACAATGGATCTTCCTCTACAACATCTATCGGGTGGCAACCTCCCGATCTTCCGAGCCTCTTGCCGTACCGGAAAAGGTGACTGCGTAGGCCATACGACAGTCTGCCCTGTCCTCGAAAATCACCGGATCATGGGGATCCGGTGATGAATGGGATTCCGAACTGGAAGCCGGAATCCCCCCTCTCGTCCCAGGGACGATGCCCCGGCATCGTCCCTTTACCATCAAAAAATAAAAGAAAAATGAGACGGACATAGACGAATGATCCATGGGATTCCCTCAAGAAAGGGGCACTCCTGAAACTGGCCTTACGATCCCCCGCTATTCCCAGGGTATTTTATCGTCCTGTCTGCCTCCCGAATTTCTTCCGATCATGAGGAATACATCCTTTGCTCTTTAGAAGCGGATCCTGACAAGGCAGAAAAGAGGACCTTTTACTAGAAGGGTTCTTGATTTCAAATCCTGCGTCAATTTCGTCTGCCATATCAGAGGGTCTTTATGAAAAAACTCATCAGAAAAACGGGTATTGTGGTCGTCATGATGCTCATCCTCAACATTGGAACGGGAAGCTGGCTGCAGTACCAGCTCACACGCGGGATCGAGTCCGAAGCCTCTCTCCAATCCGTGGCAATGGACCTCGCCCTCATGATGGCCTCCGAGTCCCGCATGGAGCGATCCATGAGCAAACTCGTGGAAAATACCAGTGCCAACTTCAGCGCGGACCAGGCCATTGTCATCCAGATGAAGGCCCTCTCCCACGTCCAGATGGTTCGTCTAAAGATTGATGCAAAAAAAGCCTGGGGAACTTTGGCACCCCTGAAGGATCTTGTACGGGACCGGAACGAAGCGCATTCCACATCGCTTCAGATCGTAAACCTGGTCAAAAACCACCATGAAAACCTTGGACCGAGGCTGTGGACAAAAATAGCGCATCCGGCCTTTTCCCATTACGTCATCGAAACCCGCCTCCTGTTTGCCCACATGACCCGGCAGATCCAGAAGATCGAGAAAAACATCCTCCGAATGCGAACGATCCAGACATGGGTCCAGATCGTGACGCTCATGGCGTGGGCGATCGTGCTCTTTTGGGATTTCAAGGCCCTGTCGAAGATGGCCCGGCGGCTGGGGACGGCCGCCGAAACCGTCCTTCTCGCATCGAATCGTGACCTGACCAGACTTTCGAAGATTGACGGACCGGACGAGGCTGGCTTGGTGGGCCGGGGCATTGACCGCCTGATTGAGGAGCTTTCCGGGGTGACCGGTGATCTGAACAGGCAAGCCCAGACAATTTCCCAAGAGACCGACCAGCTCTCCCGGGTTCTTTCGGCGGTCTCCGAGGGATTTCGCGAGGCCGTCAATACTCTGGCCGATGTCCGGGGAAAGGCCCAGGTTTTGGCAGAGGAAGCCCGACGGGAGAACGAGCTGGCGCTCGAAATGGGAAAAGCCTCGAAGCAGGCCGTCGGTGAAACAGAGCATGGATCGAAGACGGTTCGAAGCGTCCTCGAGTCCGTCCGTACATCCTCCGAGGAAATAACCAGCCTTGCAAATCGTATTGCCGGTCTCGAAGAGGCAAGCCAGAATGTTGGCACCATCGCCGGCTCCATCACGGCTATCGCGACCCAGACAAACCTCCTCGCACTGAATGCCGCGATCGAAGCGGCCCGGGCCGGGGAGCAGGGGCGGGGATTTGCCGTCGTGGCGGAGGAGGTCCGGAAGCTTGCCCAAACGACTTCAAAAGCCACCGAGGAAATCAGCGCCGCCCTCGCGGATATTCAGACGTCCATCGCCGAAACAGTCTCGGACATCCGCAAGGAAGCCTCCGCGCTGGCGGATTGCGGAGCCAAGGCGGGCCAGGCCGAAAAGGTCCTCGATACCCTGGCCGGAATGGTCCGGACCACTGGGCACAACGTCGATATCATCGTGGGAGAAACGGAGGGGCAGAAGAAGTCCTCCGAGCGGATACTGGAAGCCGTGAATGCTCTTTCGGGGATCATGGAAGCCAGGGGAAAAGATATTTCGTCTGCCGTACCGGCTGTCGAGTGCCTCAGGGAAATTGTCCGGTCCCTTTCGGCCCTGACGTCTTCCTTCCGGACCGAAACAGAAAGCAATCCTCTCTGAGAAGGGGAGGCTCTTGAAAGGAGAAGGTGAAGCCCTTGAAGGTCGGAGCGATTAAACTGCCGGTTCAGGAACTCCGACTTCCCATGCTTCAAGATCATAGGCATGGGTTTTTACGATCCGACAATCCACGATATCTCCCGGACGGCCTTGTCCCGAAAGGATCAGGACCTCTCCATCAATTCCGTCGGGGGCCATTCCCATGATCCGTCCGGCAAGAACCAGATCCGACTGTTCGGAGAGGCCTTCGATCAATACCGGCAAGGTTTTTCCTTCAAGGATCCGATTCTTCTCCTGGGCGATGGTCGCGCACAGCGACATCAGATCCTTTCTCCGGCGCATACGGGTCCTGTGGGGGACCTGTCCCGGAAGGTCGTAGGAGGGCGTCCCCTCTTCCCTTGAAAAGGCAAAAACCCCGACATGGTCGAAGCGGGCCCACTCGGCAAAGCGAAGCAGGGTTTCAAACTCCTTCTCCCCTTCACCGGGGAAGCCCACGATAAAGGTGGTTCTCAGGACAATTTCCGGAACGGCGTTCCGGATGCGGTCGACCAGCCTTTTCATGAAATCGAGGCTTCCAGGCCTTTTCATAGCCCCCAGGATTCCTTCGTCGACATGCTGCAGAGGGATGTCGAGATAAGGCAGGATGCTCCGGGATTCCCGGATCGTCCGCAAAAGAGACTCCGTAACCAGCGTCGGATACGCATACAGGAGGCGAACCCAGGGAACGCCTCCCTCCGTGTCGATCCTTTCGAGGAGAGCGGACAGGCCATCGGTCTGACCCAGGTCATGGCCATACCGTGTCAGGTCCTGGGCAATAAGGGTGATCTCCTTTACCCCGCGAGAGGAAAGGTGCCGCACCTCGGCCAGGATTTCCTCCGGTGGGCGGCTGACCTGCCCTCCCCGGGCGAGGGGAATCGAACAGAAGGTGCAAGGATGATCGCAGCCTTCCGAAACCTTGACATAGGCCCTGTGGGGAGGAGTCAAACGCGACTCTGCCAGCGGAAAAGTCAGACGGGGGCGAACTGAGGGGGCAATCCCACCCACCTCGTCAAGAATTTCGCCGAGCCGTCCCTCATCGAAGGTGGTCAGCGCCAAATCCATTTCGGGAATGAGATCCCCCATCTGGTCCCGGTATCGGGAGACCAGGCAACCCGCCCCGACCAGATATTTTGCCTTCCCTTCCTCTTTGTACCGGGAAAGCTCCAGGATGGTATCGACCGATTCTTTCCGGGCGTCGGTCACGAAACTGCAGGTGTTCACGAGGAGGATTTCCGCTGCCTCCAGATCGGGCACCACGGTATACCCCCGACCGGAAAGATCGCTGATCATGCGTTCGGTATCGGCGGCGTTTTTCGGACACCCGAGGCTGACGATTCCGACCGTCTTTTCCTTCCACTGAATCTTTTTTTTCACGTTCCGATCACCCGCAGCAATCAATTTCTCCCGGCTTCCGCATTAGGAAGGGGAAATCCAACATGGTACAATGGGAAGCGAATGTAGCCACTTCCTGACAATTTTCTCAAGGACCAATAATTTATGAAAAATCTGTTGATCGTGATGGCGATCGTCATCACCATTGCCATCGCCTATTCCATGGGAAAAAAAGAAAACGGATCCCAAGTCAATGACCTCAAATCCCAGATGGACAACCTCAAGCTGCAACTGAACGAGCAGGGAAAGAACTTCAGCCAGTCCTACCAGAGACTCCATCGCTCCCTGGATCTCCATATGGCGGAAACGAGCATCGAAACGGCGGTTCACGATGCGCTCGACCAGAATTTCGGACAGGCCCGAATCGCCGTTGACTCCGCAAAAAAGTTTCTCAAGGGAGCCCCGGGAAACCGGATTTCCCCGGCAGAAATTACGTCGCTGTCCCAAACACTCGACCAGGCCTCAGAAAAGCTGAACCATCTCGACAAGGATGCCATCAAGGGACTCAACGACGCCGATCAGAAAATCCGGTCCCTCATCCTCAAAAACTCACAATAGGATTTCCTGAAGATTACCGGGTGCTCTGGATTCTTTTGAAGAATCCCTGATAAGGGATCTCCGGATTGTTCATGACAACGATCTGCACGAGTTCCCACCCTTCCTCACCCAGGAAATTAAGCTGGTTCTCAATCTGCTCCCGACTGATGGGTGCAACGCGATATTCCCAGATCATTGCCATCGTCAGCTCTCTTTCGAGGAAGCACCTTCAGCGGGAGGAGACAGCCGTCGTCTCTTGTTGGCAACCCTCCGGACAATCCGCTTGAGACGCCGGAGCTCTGAGTCAGCCTTCCGGTTCTCGGACGAAACTTCCGATTTCTTTTTCTGAAGCATTTCCTTTGTAAGAGTCAGCCTTTTTCCCAGCTTTTCAATTTTTGCTTCCGACATTCTTCATCCTTTTCGATTAATGGTTAAAACGTTTAGTCCACCTCAACGATGAAGGCACTCCCGAGGTTCGCCTTCACCTCCCGGGCAACTGAACGGGCCCTTTGCGGATCCGTAAAATGGCCGACCTGCACGCGAAAAATCGGCTGACCGCCGAAATGCGCCCGTTGTATTCTTATGTGGTCATATCCTCTCAGCTTTTTTCTGTAGCTCAGAGCCTTGTCGTAGCTCGAAAAAGAGGCGACCTGAATCGAGTAATGGCTTTCTGGCCCCGTTCCTCGCCCCCCTGGAACCGAGAGAACGGTCAATTTGACCAGACCCGTTCCGGGACCAATGATTTCAAGGCGGTTGGCGGCCTCCCAGGAGAGGTCGATGATCCGTCCCGAAACAAAGGGACCCCGATCATTGATTAAAACATCGACCGAGCGGCCATTGGCCAAATTGGTCACTCTGACGGTCGAGCCCAATGGAAGGGTGCGATGGGCGGCCGTCAAAGCGTGTTTACGAAAAATCGATCCGCTTGCCGTTCGTTTTCCATAAAATGTTGGGCCATACCAGGAGGCTCGTCCGACCTCCGTCATTCCGACTTTCCCTTCGACAACGGAAAAGTCAGGCTGCCCGAATCGCTCCCTGGAGACGACCTCCCCTCCGGAATGGCCCCATGAGACGGGAGCCCCGGAGGGGGATACGCAGGCGGAGAGTGCGAAAAGAGTAGCGATGGCTCCCGTCCCCGTCAGAAAGGTCGTCCAGCTTCTTTTCCACAAAACGCCCTTTTTCATTCGATCCGTCCCCTCCAGGCGACTTTCCCCTGAGCTGACGAAAATCTGCCCAGATATCGATAATCCCGACAATGCCCAGAATCATGAGGAACATTGGCTGGATCAGGATAAAGACCCCCGATACAAGCCAAAACCATGCCCCCAGACGTCTCTTCCTTACATAGCTTAACAAAACCCCTGCCCCTTGTCCTACATAAAGAACCCCCAGAACCATGACGAGATTGGTTCCTAGTACCCGGATTTCGAAAGAGGGTATCAGGAGCAGTGCCATGGACGCGATCAAGGCAAAAATGACGGGATCGGGAAGAACCCACCGATCGATTCCTAGAACTCCCGAAGAAAGATTCCGGCTTTCAAGAATTCCGACTGTCGTGGCCCATACAGTCACGGCTGTCAGGAGTGCGAGACTCGACAAGACACCGGGAAGAAGGGCAATGAAGGCTCGGTATATGAGGGGTTCGAGGCCCAAAACCCGGGCCTGATCCGAGGGGGTCAGGGTTGTTTGGGAATTCTTTATGGCCGCATTCATCACGACATCGAGTGCCCCGTGAATCGTCTGGGCGAACCCGGTCCAGATCTGTCCATGGGTTTTCATGTACAAGAAAAGACCGATTCCCCCGAGGAAAAAAAGGATCTGGAAGGAGGTCGAGAAAAGCATCGGAAGGATACGCACCTGTCGACGCAACAGTTCTGCTGTCAGGAGAGCCGGAAGGCCACACCATCCGATATAGATCAGAACCTGAAGGCCCGGCATGGGATTATGAAGAAGCGATCCCAATAGAAAGATCAGCCCTCCTGACGTGATCATGGCGCCAGTGCCCAGAAGCTGGGCCGGGAACTGAATCTGGGCCAGCACGAGAGGAACACCGGAAAACATGGCGACAAGAATGCCGACCCGGGGAAGGGCTAGCAGGGAGAGATAGAGTGCCGTTGAAAAAGACACCGTCGACAGGAAAACTCCGACGGGAAAGGGAGTGTTCAGCTCAGCTTTCCTCGGCAAAGGCAAGAAATGCAACATTTCTGGCCTGCTTGATCGCCTTAGAGACCGCCCTCTGATGATGGGAGCAGGTTCCAGTCAGTCTTCGGGGAAGAATTTTTCCCCTCTCGGTCAGGTAGGAGTGGAGCGTGACCTGATCCTTGAAGTCGATAAGAAGATCTTCTGTGCAAAAACGGCATACTTTCTTTCTCTGGAAAGAGCGAGCCTGACCTGCCATGCGTGTATTTCCTTTCATTTGAGCTGAATGCTGTTAATATTCTTCATGATAATCACATTAAAAAGGGATGTCTGATTCTCCCTGTCCCATGAGCAGATCCGCACCAGGATCCGGATAGGATTCCTGACGGTGTGTCATATCGGAGCCGGAGCCCGATGAACGCTTGGGCGGGCCCACAAAGGTCAAAGTCTGGATGATGACCTCGATCTTCGAACGCTTCTGACCTTCCTGTTCCCAACGGTTTTGCTGAAGACGGCCTTCGATCAGAATCGGCATTCCCTTCCCAAGATATTCCTTGGCAAAATCAGCCTGTTTTCCGAAGGCAACACAATCGATGAAGCTGACATCTTCTTTTTCATCGTTTCCCCTCACGCGATTGTTGATCGCGAGAGTGAAGGTTCCAACGGACATTCCTCCCCCTGTGACCCGCATTTCTGGGTCCCTGGTCAGATTGCCCATAAGAATCACCTTGTTATAACTGCTCAAATGGCCGCTCCTTCAACCGATACCGCACCCTCGGTCGTGGATTCCGCCCCGGCAGGATGTTCGGCATGTCCTTCGGTGGGGGGAACAACGAGTTTTTTCCTTTTTAAAATCATTGACTTAAGCACCCTCTCATCGAGACGGGCATTGCGCTCGAGCTCGAGCTCGTCCGAGGCATTGGGAAGTTCGATATAAAGAATAACATATTCGGCTTTCCGTTCCTTTTTCAGCTCATAAGCCAGCTTTTTCTTGCCAAGCCGCTGGGTGGCATGGACGGTTCCGTTTTTGTCCCCGACGATTTTCTCAAACTTTCCGACCACCGCAGCGGACTCTTCGTCGGAAAGGGTTGGCTTCAACAACAGGACGCATTCATAAAAATTCATTGGAATTCACCTCTCGATTGATCTAGACATGAAAACGGAAATAGACCACATCTCCGTCCTGAATGATGTACTCCTTGCCCTCAAGGCGCAGAAGTCCCTTCTCTTTGACGATTTTTTCAGAACCGAGCCGATCAAGATCCTCATACCTCATCACCTCGGCCCGAATGAACCCGCGCTCGATATCCGAATGGATTTCCGAAGCGGCTCTGGGAGCTGTCGTTCCTTTCAGAACTGGCCAGGCCCGAACTTCCATCTCCCCGGCGGTCAGGAAGGTCACCAGGCCCAAAGACCGGTATCCTTCGAAGGCCAACCGGTCCAGCCCTGAACTTTCCAGACCCAATCCTTCGAGAAAGGCTGCTCTTTCCTGGGGCGGCAGTTCAGCAATTTCGGCTTCCCATTTTGCACAAATAGGAATCAGGGAGGCACCCCTTCCTGCAATCGCCTTTTCAAGCATTTTGACCCTTTCCGAAGGATGCTGGAATTCTCCTTCGGAAACATTCGCGACATACAAGGCAGGTTTGTCTGTCAGGAGGCCCAAGCTTCGCCGAAAGATCTCCAACGACGGCTCCGAAGGGATCTCCCGACCAGGACGCCCTTCCTCAAGGCCCTTCAGGATCGTCGTGAAAAGGGCTCTCTGGGCTTCGGAATCCTTGCCTTCCGACTTCCACTGCTTTTCCAGCTTCGGCAACCGGAGCGTTAGAGAAGACAAGTCCGCCAGGAGGAGTTCCGTTTCGATGACTTCGAGATCCGAGACTGGATTGATTTCACCATGGACATGTGTGATCTCTCCGTCCTGAAACCCTCGGAGAACATGGACGATGAGGTCCACGGACCGTATGTGCCCCAGAAACTGGTTGCCCAAGCCTTCTCCCTGACTCGCACCTTTGACAAGTCCGGCGATATCGACAAATTCCACCGTAGCTGGCGTCACCTTCTTCGGACTGTACAGTTCCGCCAGGCGGTCAAGCCTTTTGTCGGGCACAGGAACGATCCCGGAATGCGGATCGATCGTACAAAAAGGATAATTGGCAACCGGGACGGATGCCGCCGTCAACGCATTGAAAAGCGTCGACTTTCCGACATTCGGAAGCCCCACTATGCCGCAGGAAAGCCCCACAGAATCCCCTTCTTCAATTCCCGTCTCTGGACATCAGCCATTTTTCGGTCAATGCCAAAGCATTCTCGAATAAAAATGGAAGCCGTTCTCTTTCTTCTTTAGAAAACGGGGAAAGGACATATCCGCTGATATCCGCCCCCACATAGGGGGGTCTTCCAATCCCGACCTTGATTCGGGAGATTTCCTTAGAAGCGGCCGAGCTCAGAATCGATTCGACACCACGCTGCCCCCCGGCTCCACCTTTTTCACGAAAACGAACCATTCCGAAAGGGGTGTCAAGGTCATCGTGGAGCAACAACCACCGGGAGAAGTCTCCGGCCCCCTTCATCCGAAGCCAGGGAACCACTTTCCCGCTCAGATTCATGAAGGTCATCGGAAATACGAGCAGGAGGCGACGGTCTCGCCACAAACCCTCTCCAAATTGAAAGTCAGCCTGTTTTTTGTCCAAAGGAATGGCATATTTTTCAGACAAAAAATCAAGAAGCCTCTTTCCGACATTGTGACGGGTTCCCGAATACTCCGGCCCAGGGTTTCCAAGCCCGATGATCACCAAAGGCAAGAAACCACCTCCACACCCTGATCAAGCCAGTGATGAAAAGAGTCGTCGGATCAGGCTTCGGCCTTCGGCGGAATGACATGCACGGCCACGGAATTTCCGTCATCAAGGACTGTGACCCCAGGAGGAAGCGAAATTTCCCTCACATGAAGGGTCTGATTGATATCGAGCCCCGAAACGTCCACCTTGATATGGTCCGGCATCTGGAACGAGAGACATTCGATATGGAGTTCCCTCATCACAAAATCCAGGATCCCGCCTTTTTTAACCCCGGCGGGCGTATCTCCGATCACTTCAAGAGGAACCTTGTTCCGCACCCTCGCCTTTTCTGAAACTTCATAAAAGTCCAGATGGAGAATCGTTCCGGTAATCGGATCCCTTTGGATATCCCGGACGAGAGTCAAGGCCTTATGAACCTCTGGGCCTCCGTGTATTTCGAGATCAAACAGGGCATTCTTTCCAGCATGGGTGTGCAAGGCCTTCTCCACATCCTTCAGGGAAGCCGAAAGAGCCCGTGATTTCCCGCCCCCGTAAACAACCGCCGGGATATGACCGGATCGCCTGAGTGACCGTGCCACACCTTTTCCGTTTTTTTCTCTGAGAGACACTTTCAACTTGCTGTGATCCACACCGACCTCCTTTTTACTCTCCGGAGTTTTTATCAGAAACCCCTGAAAATCTCAGATAAACAATGAACTGACAGAATCGTCTTCGTGAATCCTCCGAATCGCCTCTCCTAGCAGAGGTGCGATGGAATAGACTCGAAGTTTGCGGCAGACCTCGTCCTTCCCACCCATGGGAATGGAGTTTGTCACAATCACCTCATCGATCACCGACTTGTTCAATCGCTCGAGGGCCATTCCGGACAAAACCGGATGCGTGGCAACAGCCACAACCCTTTTGGCCCCGGCATCCATGGCGGCCTGGGCTCCTTGCGTAATAGTCCCCGCCGTATCGATCATGTCGTCGAGGATGACTGCAGTCTTTCCTGAAACATCCCCGATGATGTTCATGACCTGGGACTGATTTGGCCCTTCCCGTCTCTTGTCGATGATGGCAAGGGGAGCCTGAAGTCTTTTGGCGAAGACGCGCGTTCTTTCGACCCCACCCGCATCCGGGGAGAGGAGGACCAGATTTTGCCCGGATATTTTTTTAAGCGGCTCAATCAGGACAGGGGTTCCATGAAGATGGTCCACCGGAATATTGAAAAATCCCTGGAGCTGGCCCGTATGAAGGTCCAACGTCAGGATCCGGGACGCTCCCGCCGTCGTGATCAGATCCGCAACAAGCTTGGCCGTTATCGGAACCCTCGGTTGATCCTTTCTGTCCTGGCGCGCATAGGCATAATAGGGGATCACCGCGGTAATCCGCTGGGCAGAAGCCCTTTTCACCGCGTCAATCATGACGAGAAGCTCCATCAGATGTGTATTGACGGGATGTGAAAGGGACTGGATCAGAAAAACATCATTTCCCCGAACATTCTCATCGATCCTGACACGGACTTCTCCGTCGGAAAACGCCCCGATGGTCGATGCCCCGAGCGAAACCTTAAGGTAAGACACAATTTCCTGGGCCAGCGAAATGTTGGCGTTCCCAGAAAATATCTTTATCTCCCTCACGACCGTATCGATCCTCCTGAGTAAGAACCCTTCAATTTTCGCAAGAAGACCCCACGTCCTCCGAATTGGAAAACATGGCTGCCCCTATAAGGCGAACTGGCTGGGGCGCCAGGATTCGAACCTGGGAATGCGAGATCCAAAATCTCGTGACTTGCCGCTTGTCGACGCCCCAAGGAGTCCGAGTAAATGACACAAAAAAGCTCTCCCTCCTGAAAACTCAAACTCCAGGTACGGGAGGAGCCTGAAGCCCTTCGAAAACGCCGGTCCATCCTCCGAGCGTCATGGCCATTGTATTCGCAATTCCGAGCGCCATCTCTCGTGAATCGAACCGGGCAAAGACGGTTGGGCCGGATCCAGTCATCCGGACATTTCCCGGACGAATTCTGCCCAGAAAATCTATCCCCTCAGCTATTTGAGGACAAAGACCAATGGCTGGTTTCTCCAGGCTATTGACTAAATCACCGGATTTCAAAAGACTACCAATTCTATTAGAACGCTCTTTTTCTGTCAATTCGACAGTCCCCTTGATCTCCAGATCGGCCGGATCGATGGCACGATAGACAGAAGGCGTCGGCAAAGGAACTTCAGGATTCCACAGGAGGACGACAAAAGGCTTCGGCGGTGGAAGTGGTACGAGAATATCGCCCCTCCCCACTCCCATCGCCCGAGGTCCTCCCAGGAAAAAAGGAACATCCGCTCCCAAACTTCGACCGATCTCCCGCATCTCGTCCAGAGACAGCGGGTTTCCCATCAGCCGGTTCCCTCCCCACAAGGCGATTGCCGCATTTGAAGAGCCTCCGCCCAGGCCCGCCCCGACGGGAATCTTCTTGGTGAGATCGGCAGCGAATCCCCCGGAAGGACTCACCCCCTTTCTTCTCACGCTCTCCATCAGAAGAGTCAAGGCCCGGACAACGAGATTTTTCTCCGGATCCCCGTCGACAGGACGTCCGGAAAGCCGAAGGTGAATCCCCGGATCAGAGACTTTCTCAAGAAGGAGTTCATCAAACAGATCGATCATGACCATCTCTGTCAGGAGTTCATGATACCCGTCCTCCCGTCTGCCCACCACCACAAGAGAGAGATTGATCTTGGCAGGGGTTCTCAGGTACAGGGTGTTCGTCGCCATCAGGCCGATACCTCCTTGAGCGGGGACTCATCAGACACATCTTTCAACCAGAACCAGAATTCCCGGGCCGAAGAGGGGACCACAATCGTTTTGACACCCGTGCTGACGGCAATCTCCGTCAAGGCTCCATCATCGATCAGAATCTCCGTCCCGTCCCGGAGACAGATGTCAGGAATGCAAAGAATCGCCTCCTTTGGCAATCGGGCTTCCTTGGCTGCGGCAATGATGTCACGAGCTGAAAGCAGTCCTGCAACGGTCACCGTCTGACCCAGATATCGGTTCTGAACGGGGAGGACCATGAAGTCATCCTTTCTCGCCAGATCTGACTTTCCCCACAACTCTGTCAACTCCTGAAGATAGGGGGAGAACGCCAACCCCGTTGCGAGAACAAACTTTCCGGGAAGAGATCTCCGGACTGACCGCATCCCCTTTTTCCATTGGCGCTGAAAGAGCGGGACCAAACCCACTCCGTTTCCAAGCTGGGGGAGTGATCCGTACCGCGTCAGCGACGGAAAGGATTTTCCTGAAATCACATACCACTCATCTGCCGGAAAGATAAAAGGATCCCCTACCCTCTCGAGTGAAGCCTTTTGCATCGCGGCAAGGGTCCTCAGCATTTTTGCGGCGTATGTCTTCCCGATCAGAGGAAGGTCTGGCAAACCCTTTCTGTGCGCGGTCAAGCCAACCGGAACAACGGCCAGGGACCCGACCCCTGGATAAAGCTCGAGCAGATCCCGCCAGGTCCTGTCCAGAATCTCCATGTCATTGACTCCGGGAGTCAGGACAATCTGCGTATGAAGGGTGATCCCCCCTTCTGAAAGCCTCTTCAGAAGCGGAAGGATGTCCGGGGCTTTTTCGTTCTTGAGGATTTTTCGACGAGTCTCAAGAGGAGTGGCATGAACGGAAATATACAGAGGGGACAGCCTTTGCTCCAGGATCCTCTGGTAATCCTTTTCAGTCAGATTGGTAAGGGTAATGAAGTTTCCGTACAAGAAGCTGTACCGATAATCCTCGTCCCGTATGTACAGGGACTTGCGCCCTCCTTCCGGCATCTGGTCCACAAAACAAAATTCACAGTCGTTGGGACAACGGCGAATCGGAGGGGGATCCACGACGATTCCGAGAGAGGTATCGGGATCCTTTTCAATTTCTATGGACCGTATTTCGTTTCCGTTTTTATATTTGATGAGAACGTCAGAGTCGGACTGAAAAAACTCAAGGTCGATTAGATCCCGGAGAACAATGCCATTGATTGCCATCAAGCGGTCTCCAGGCATTATCCCTGCATCCCAGGCGGGACTTTCCGGAATGACTTCCTTGACCAGGAGGCCGAGCGCACTTTTTTCTCCGCTCGAAGGGTCAAGAACTTCGATTGCTTCCATTTTTTTCCTTCTGGACCCAGGAGAGCCCGCGAAAAATGTAATATCCCCCTGACAGGAATGAAAATATCACCGATCCTACCTGCAGGGCTGGGATCAATGCATTGAAGTGAATACCGGAAATATTCATGACAACAAACCCGAGGTAAAAAACCTGGAATCCCGTTGTTGTCTTTCCTAGAGCATGGGGCTCCACCGGAATCGGACTGTCGACAAGCTTCAAAAGAACAACGCCTGATACCAGAAGAATATCCCGCGTTACAAAAACAATGACGACCCAGCGCGGTATGATGCCGTACCACCCGAGGGAGAGTGCCGCGGAGGAGAGAAATACCTTGTCTGCGACAGGGTCCAGAGTTTTTCCGAGCTTTGATCTTTGATTCAGCAGACGGGCCAGGAGTCCGTCCAGACTGTCCGTCAGACCACCGACAAAAAAAACCCAGAAGGCCCAGGTCATATTCTTGTAGGCGACAAGTCCGAAAAAGACTGGAGCCAGGAGAATCCGCAAAACAGAAAGAAAATTCGGAATCGTCAATGGATATCAGTACCCCTTTTGCTCGAGATAGGCAAGCTGATCCCGGATCCAGCGGGAGCTGAAACCCGCTGAAATGGCAAGTCTGGCCGCATGGGCTTCGCCGATGGGATTGTTGTCAGCCCCCATGGCTATCATCCAATCCGTATAAAGCGTTCTGGAACGGACCCCCATGGCAATATAATCCCGGGCTTTCATTTCTGCCTTTTTCCATTCGCCCTTTTGCAGTTCACGAATGACCATGGCATGGGCCATGAATGGCTTCGGCAGCACTTCTCCGACCTTGTGTTTTAAAATATAGCGGCGATACCAGAGGTCGGCTTCGTCTCCTCGGTCAAGCCCGACAAGACAAGCATAAACCTCCCAGCGAAAAGAAGGCTGTGCCGGAGACGAACCATTTCTTTTGTTAAAAATATGAATGATTTTAAAAGCCTGCGAGAAATCTCCCTTGTCGATAGAATCATCGACGAGTTCTCTCCAGAAAAAGCGGTCTTCGGGGTATTGGGAGAGACCTTCGAACAGGATATTCCTTTCCCTGTTCAACTCTCCGGCATCCCTCGCATTCCTCGCCATTTCCAGGAACAGGTCAGAAGAGGCGCGTCGGATCCGGATGGCCTCTTCTCCCACCCTTCTGGCCATTTCAGGTTTGCCAGCGCTCATTTCCAGACGGTACAATGTCGAGTAGAATTCGATCGAATGGGGAGGGCTCGACCCGTTTTTAAAGATGGCCTCCCCTTGGCGGAGGGCGAGATCCACTTTTCCTTCGGCCACAAGTTTCCGTATTTTTTTCGCTGCTCCTTCGGGCCCCGCAACATTTTTTCGGCTGGAAAGAGCCTCGACCCGGCGCATCATCCGGGAGACCCCACGTTTGACAAGCTTTTCGTAGGACGGGGCTTGTCCTTTCATGGAAAAGGTGACGGGAACCGTCACCTCCGGAAATAACGGATCGACAGACCATCGGGTGAGGGTCAGGATTTCCTCGGAGCCGCCTTTTGTTACATCCTTTTGAATGGTGGCGGCAAGGATGAACTTATAATGAAGCTTGCGTGCCACATCCGCATAGCAGGGAATGGATCGGCAGACCGATGCAACCTGTTCTCCCTCCACAGCTCGGAGCTTCGAAGCCAGCCGATGGCCGAAAAGGACCGTCCCCCCCTCTCCCCTGGCATTAAAAAGGTCCCCCAGATAAAGAGAGAGGGAGGACGGGTCTGAGACAAGGGAGTCCGGGTCTTCCAACGGTGCAAGAAGTCCCTGCTGGGAGCGGAATGGATGAGGGCCACCGGAATGGGCGCATCCGGATAGGATGGAAAGCGAAGCGAGGACAATCAAAATCAGGGGGCCAAACCCCCGTTTCCTGATGAAATTGTTCACGTTAATCTAATAGAAAGGAATGTTCCGTTGAAGCCCAAGATCAATTATACCCTCGTCCTGATCGTTGCGATCCTTGTCATCATTTTTGTATCCATCGGGAACAGGATTGCCACCAGCCTTTTCTATCTCAAGGGATTCCACCTCGTCGACACAAACTATGCCGTCATTCCTCCCTCGCAAACCATCGACGGAATCACCTTCACCCTTTCTTATATTCCGAAGGGTTCCCCCTACTACAACTCGCTCCTGAATGCGGAGTTCAACGCCTTTCTTGTCACGGTCAAAAACAACGGATCCGGCTATCTAGATTTTGATCCGATGAACTTTTTCCTTGAAAGGGGACCGAAACAGGTCGAAAGAGCCCTCAGCGTGGATGAAGCCCAGGACAGTGTGTCAAATGGATTCCTGGGATCGGCCAAGCCGATCCGGATAGCCCGCAAACTGATCCGGATGACCTACATTCCCTCAGCCAGGCTTTTCCCGGGATATGAACGAAAAGGAATCCTCTTGTTTCCAAGGTTTGTGCAAAGCCCGAATTCCTTTGTCGTCAAACTCGCCCACATGAATCTGAATGCGCAGTCTTTTCCAGATATCCGGTTTACCCTGACCCGACCTTCCGCTCATTCCCAGGGCGGTGAATCAAAGCCTTAACCTTATCCGGGGCCTTCGTTCAGGCGGACAGGGATCCCCGACTGTCATCCGGTCCCGCCACATCCTTTTTCTTGTCGCCCCAGATGAGCGTCGGGGCCTCGCGTTCATTGATTGTGGCCTCCGAGATGATGACTTCCGAAAGATTCTGAAGGGAAGGAATCTCATACATCAGATCGAGCATGACCTCTTCGAGGATCGCGCGAAGGCCCCGTGCACCCGTTTTCTGGGTAAAGGCCTTGTGAGCGACGGCCTTGAGGGCTCCCTCCGTAAATCTCAGCTTGACTTTTTCGATGGCAAAAAGTTTTTCAAACTGTTTCACGAGAGCATTCTTTGGCTCGGTCAGAATCTGAAGGAATGCGGACTCATCTAAATCTTCCAAGATCGCCATCACCGGGAAACGACCGATGAACTCGGGAATGATCCCATATTTAAGAAGATCGTCCGGACGAGCCTCCATCAAAAGCTTTCCTGAGAGGGTCCGATCCTGAGAGGGTGAGGTTTCGGCCCCGAATCCCATGGTTTTTCTCGCGAGACGTTGGGAAATGATCGAATCGAGCCCGACGAAGGCTCCTCCGCAGATAAAGAGGATATTCGTCGTGTCGACCTGAATGAACTCCTGGTGAGGATGCTTTCGTCCCCCCTGGGGAGGAACGTTCGCCACCGTTCCTTCCACAAGCTTGAGAAGAGCCTGCTGGACCCCTTCACCCGAGACATCTCTCGTGATGGACGGATTCTCGGATTTGCGGCTAATTTTATCGATTTCGTCGATATAAATGATTCCCCATTCAGCCTTCTCCACATCATAGTCGGCCGACTGAAGCAGCTTCAGGATGATGTTCTCGACATCCTCACCCACATATCCCGCTTCTGTCAGGGTTGTGGCGTCGGCGATCGCAAACGGCACATCAAGAATGCGGGCCAGGGTCTGGGCGAGAAGAGTCTTCCCTGTCCCCGTCGGCCCCAGCATGATGATGTTGCCCTTCTGAAGCTCCACATCTTCGGCAATTTTGTTGGCCCGGGCCCGCTTGTAATGGTTGTAGACAGCGACAGAGAGGATCTTTTTGGCCCTGCTTTGACCGATGATGTACTGATCGAGGGCTTTCTTGATTTCGGCTGGCTTCATGAGATTGGGGGCGGATGACCTTTCCTGCTCTTCCTCCCAGGACTCAGAAATTATCGCCGAACACTGCTCGATGCACTCATCGCAAATATAGACACCCGGCCCGGAAATCAGGCGTCGCACGTCCTCGCGGCTCTTTCCGCAGAAGGAGCACGCGACTCCACTATCCCCGACATTGTTTTTATCCTTGCGATCCTTGCCTGCCATAGCATCCTCACTGACATAAGATTCTCGATTAGACAGACCCTGCCTTCTGGTCCGGACGATGGGTGGAGATGACGGAATCGATCAGACCATAGTCCTTCCCTTCCTGCGAAGACATGAAGTAATCACGGTCCGTGTCGACGGCAATCTTCTCAATGGGCTGGCCACAATGTTCGGCAAGCATTCTATTGAGATCTGCCTTGAGCTTAAGAATTTCCCTTGCATGAATCTCGATATCTGTGGCCTGACCCTGGAACCCCCCCATCGGTTGGTGAATCATGATCCGTGCATTGGGGAGGGCAAATCTCTTCCCCTTCGTCCCGGCCGAGAGAAGGAAGGCCCCCATGCTGGCAGCCTGACCGATGCAGATGGTCGAGACATCCGGCTTGATGAATTTAATCGTATCATAGATTGCAAGACCGGCCGTAACGATTCCACCCGGAGAATTGATATAGAGATTGATGTCCTTTGAAGAATCTTCCGATTCGAGAAAGAGCATCTGCGCAATCACCAGATTGGCCACGTTATCATCAATGGCCGTACCGAGAATGATGATCCTGTCCTTGAGAAGCCGGGAGTAAATATCATAGGCTCTCTCTCCCCTGTTCGTCTGTTCGACAACCATCGGTATCAGCATGAGCGACAATCCTTCTTTTTATAGGTCGGCAATCCGGATTCAAAACCATTCATGGGCCTAATCATTTCAATGCGTGTGATCATGATCGTGGTGATGGTCATGCCCTTCGTGGTCGTGATGGGTATGGGACGAATGGTCGTGAGGTTCGGGACGAACTCCGAAATCATTCCAGCCGAGTTTCGAGAGAAGCCCTTCGGGACCAAAAAATTCCTCCCACCCGGAAAATGTCGACTGCCTGAGAATAATTTCCTCCGTGAGCCTTCGGCGGGCCGAGAGAAAGGCCTGCTCGACAAATTCCCTGCGTCTGACCTCGTCATTTCCTGGATTCCCGCTCTGGCGAACGAGCGCCAGATATTCCTGTTCAACACGGCCCATGGCCGGCTGAATGTTCATCTTCTTAGAAAGGGCGTCGAGAATGAACCACCAGAGCGTATCCCGACGGACCTGCTCTTTGTCGATATCGCTCGCGGCCATCCCGGCAGAAACCATGCGCTCAACCTCAAGATCGATCCTGCGCTCCGGAACGGCGATCGGGTTCCGCGACAGGACCTCAAGCACAAGCTCCTCCAGCTTTTTGGTCAGCAATTCCGAAACCTTGCGTTCAAGAATTCTTTTCTCGACCAATCCCTCGAGTGATTCCGACGAGGCCTGGTTCTCCTGACCAGAGGACAAGGCCTTGAGAAGCTCCTCAGGAGTCGCCGGCTCAATCCGCTTGAGACTCTCGATCTTAATCTGGGCGTCTAGAGTTTCAACCCGACCCTTATCCCCCTTTTTTGCACCTGGAATATTGAACGGAAGTCGCTCAGAGAAGGATTCCCCGACCTTGCGTCCGATCAGGGATCGGGTCAGAGACTCTGGATGGGAGGGATCTCCCACATTGATTGTCTGCCTGTTCTCGTAAGGAAGTCCCGTGTCCGGATGAGTGAAGGAAAAGGAAAACGACACCAGATCCCCCTCCTCGATGGGGGCATCCTCGGGAAGGTCTTTCCGGAACTGCGTCCCAGCACGCTTAGACAAGGACGCTGTTTCCTCCTGGATCTCGGACTTGGTCACCGTCGGAGCCGATTCGGGAGTCAAAGAGATTCCTTCGCACACAAAATCATCCGGAATGGCAAAGCATTCAAGGGTTCCGGAAATGGTAATTCCCGCCTTTTCATGCTCGCCGGAGACAGAGAAAGGTTCTGGATCAAGGAAAACAACCGTTCCCGATTCCTGGTTGACGAGGGCATCAATCGCCGCCTGACGCAAGGAATCCGTGACCGATTCATGGATCGACGCCAGAAAGGGGGGACGGGATCGAACATAGGAGGCTGGAACATGCCCCACCCTGTAACCGGGAACTTTCAACGTCTTGACGGTAGAGCGAATTTCCTTTTCAACCTTCGCCCTCACATCCGCGTCGGAGAAGACGACCCGAAATTTACGCTGTGCTCCCTCAAGGGGCTCTATCTGGACATCCATCAGCAGTTTTTCCTTCCTGAAAAATTATTTAGGATAAAACCATCCACCGAACCCGACCCGATAAAATGCAGCCTGTCCGATCCACATTCTTTTTATTGTAATGGATTGGCTTTCCCAAAAAAAGAGTAGTCAGACCTCCCAGATCGCTTAAGCAGATGCGTGGGCTCTCCCATCAGGCGGGAGGGGAATGTCCTCTCTGCCATCCTTCATCCCGCGCCTTTCAGCCCGGGCAATCCAGGTTTGTATGCGATAGAATCAAGCCCAAGGCGTGGACGGCGAGAAGGCTTTCTCCATGCAAGCTACGCACAATATTGACCTCGCGACTCCAAGTGGATAAAGTTATCCCGCCCGAACAAATGTCTTTGGTGATCAACGCAAGACCCTGACGGAGAGCCGAGTGTCACATATCGATATAGAAACTCTTATCGTAGGAGGTGGAATTGCGGGACTGGCCTGCGCAGTCCACCTTAAAGAACACGGCCGATCCGTCCGCCTCGTGGAAAGAAATGACCACCTTGGTGGCGTCATTCGGACCCTCTCGGAAGGCGGCTATCGGATCGAAACCGGTCCCAACAGCCTATTCCTGCGCCCTGAGGATCCACTTCTCGACTACGTTGTAAAGCTCGGACTGGAAAGAGCGGTTGTTCAGGCCGGCCTGACGGGAAAGAGGCGATTCATCCTCAAGGGAGGGAAACCTGTCCCACTCCCGACCTCGATCCTGGAAGCCATTACGACGCCAGCCTTGTCACTGAAAGGGAAACTCAGGCTGCTCCAGGAGCCATTCATCCCTCCCTATGAGCCGAACGACCCCGAAGATCCGACCGAAGAAACCGTCGCTCAATTTGTCTCCCGGCGCTTCGGATCGGACTTTCTCGACTGGATCATCGATCCGTTCGTGAAGGGAGTCTATGCCTCCAGCCCCGAGATTCTTTCCATGGAGGATACCTTTCCACGCCTGACCGCCCTAGAGGACCGCTACGGATCAATTATTCGAGGAGCCCTGGCGATGCAATGGGGACAGAAGCCCCCCTCCTCCCCCTTGACCCGATCTATTTTTTCCTTTTCCGAAGGGATGGGACTCCTTCCAAAAGCCCTCGCCGATCGTCTCGGTACCGATGCAGGAACCAATGCCGAGGTCATCGGATGCACCCGTAACTCAGAAGGATTCAGGACGGCCCTTCTCTTTGACGAAGAAACATACTACCTTCATTCTCGCCATGTTGTTCTTGCAGGAAGCGCAACCCAGACATCGGAGCTTCTGCAGGAGATCAGCCCTGAATCCGAAGGTCCATTATCCGAAATCCCCTATGCCCCGATTGCAGTGGTCTCCATGGGATTCTCCAGGAAAAACGTTTCCCACCCATTGGACGGGTTCGGACTGCTTGTCCCGACGAAGGAGCGGAGAAAGATTCTAGGAATTCTTTTTTCTTCCTCGCTCTTTCCCGGAAGAGCCCCGGAAGGTCAGGTTCTTCTGACGGTATTCGTAGGAGGAATGCCCAACCCGAAACTGGCCTTTGCCTTTGATGAAGACCTGATCGACATCGTCCAAAAAGAGGTGGAGACGATCCTTGGGTCGAAGGGACAGCCGGACTTTCTTCGCATTCAACGGTGGGAGGGAGCGATTCCCCAGTACACGCTCGGCCATCGGACCCGCATCGAAAGGCTCACGGAAACTCTCCCGGAGGGAATTCATCTGGCGGGATCCTATTTGTCGGGGGTCTCCGTTTCCCAAAGTTTTACATCGGGAATCGAAGCGGCACGAAAGATTCTCGCCACGCCTCCCCAGCCTTGACCCCCTTGCCTTACTCGGGGACACCTGACACCCTGTGAAACTGGCCTGTTTCAAGACAAAAGGCAGACAGAATGCCGGTCCGGTAAGCCCCCGTATCAACCAACGCGATCCCGTCTTTCCAAAATCCGGCTTTACGGACAATGGTATGCCCTGAAACAACAAGTCTGCCATCCCAGGACGGATAGAGATTGGGGGGGCGAAGCTCCAGACACTCATGGCCTCCCTCTCCCCCGGAAATCCTTGTTTCACAAAGGTCGCGATCGCCCAGACTTGTTCCGGGGACGGGGGGAAGGCTGCCATGGACGACAATCGCTTTTTCATCCGACCAGACGAGAGGCCATGAGGAAATCCACTCCTCCATGACCCTGGACTGTCTTTCCCCAATGTCGGCAAAGCAGGAGAGAGTGGCCTCCCCTCCAAAAGCCGGAGTGGTGTACCAGGAGACCCATTCTCCGGACCGGAACCGGAGAAAGGACTCCTCGTGATTTCCCTTGACCGAAAGAAACCACCCCGCCATCGAAGCGTCATGCAGGAAAAGAAGAAGATCGCCCACCCGGGCCCCCCGGTCGAGCACATCTCCCACTGCAATCAAGCGATCCCGTTCCCTATCGAATGATATCTTGTCGAGGAGTGCGAGAAGCAGGGAGATCTGTCCATGCAGATCCCCCACGACATACGTTGACATTCGAACTCTTTCCTTCCGCGTTCAGCCGGCGGGAAGGAGACTCGAAATGGAGCGAAGGGTATTTTTTAGCGAGGATGTGGCGTCTCCGACGGCAGAAGGCTCGAAGCCGCAATGAACCATGCAATCCCGGCATTTTTCATGACCGGACGAGGGTCCATATTGACTCCAATCCGTCTCTTCTATGAGTTCCTTGTAAGAGGAGGCATACCCCTCATTTAACAAATAGCAGGGACGCTGCCACCCAAGGACGGAATAGTTGGGACTGCCCCATGGGGTACAGTCATAGTCCCTCTGTCCCTCAAGGAAGTCCAGATAAAATGGGCTGTGATTGAAATTCCACCCCTTGCCGGCACGGTCGGAAAGAATCATTCGGAACAGATTCCGGGTCCGGTCCTTTTTGAGAAAATGCTCCTGATCCGGAGCCCAATCGTAGGAATATCCCGGGGAAATCATCATCCCGTTCACCCCCAGCTCCTTCACGAAGTCAAAGAACTTCCGGATCTCCCCTGGATCTTCCCCTTCGAACACCGTCGTGTTCGTGGTCACACGGAAACCCCGGCCCGTTGCAGCCTTGATCGCCCGGACAGCCGTATCGAAAACGCCCTCCCGGCAGACAAGGCGGTCATGGGTTTCCCTCAGTCCATCGAGATGAATGCTGAAGGTCAGGTAGGGAGAAGGGGAAAACCGGTCCATGTATTTTTCGAGAAGAATCCCGTTGGAACAAAGATAGACGAACTTCTTGCGATCGATCATCCCCTTGACGATTTCGGAGATCTCCGGATGAATGAGGGGCTCGCCCCCTGCGATCGTGACCACCGGTGCACCACACTCCTCGACGGCATGAAAACACTCCTCGGGAGACAGTCTTTTTCGAAGGATTTCCTCGGGATACTGGATTTTTCCGCATCCGGCACACTCGAGATTGCACCTGAAGAGGGGCTCGAGCATCAGAACGAGGGGAAACCTTTCTTCTTTTTTCCATTTTTTCTGCATTACATATGCCCCGACTTTCAGGGCCTGCTGAAGAGGGATCGCCATGGGAGTGGTGCCTTTCATTCAGATGGGAGCAAGGCAAAGAATCCATATGGTTGCGGACAGAGAGGAATAGAGATGACAAGTTTGCCGCAACATTTTATGATCATAAAGACCCGGTTCAGTTTCTGTCAAGAAACTCGGCATTCAGACACATGGCCCCCATAACGAAATGGTCAACGAGCCCCCGGACTTCGAACGAAGATCGGCAGAAAGGTGGTGTCGTGGAAAACCCTTCCCCCGTCAATTCCCAGATCAGCACGGTTCTTCACCCTTTGATCCTGGCCGGTGATATCGGCGGAACAAAAACCCTTCTCGGCCTATTTCCGGCGACCCCGAAAAAAGGGGAGCAGGATCAGGTCCCCCTATCCGTTTTCAAAAAAGAATACCCTTCCCGCAACTTCGCCTCCCTCGAAAGGGTCCTTGAATCCTTTCTCGAGGAGGCCCGGACCGGCTATTCCAAAAGCTTCTCGATCGCGGGGGCAGCCTTTGGTATCGCCGGTCCGGTGGTCAATGGCCGCTGCCAGACGACCAATCTTCCATGGATCGTCGAAACGGAATCACTGGGGGTCCTTCTCGGATTGTCCGTCAGGGATGTCTTGCTGGTCAACGATCTTGTGGCCATGGGTTGGGGAACAACATGTCTTGCCCCAAAAGAGACCCTTGTCATCAACGAGGGACATCCGGATCCCCTGGGAAGCCGGGTTGTCGTCGCTCCCGGGACAGGTCTCGGGGAGTCGATCCTTGTCCCAGGCGCACAGGGACCAATCGTCATACCGACGGAGGGAGGACATTCGGACTGGGCTCCCGAATCTCCCGCCGATATCCCCCTTCTCACCTATCTATGGTCCCGCTTCGGCCATGCCAGCGTCGAGCGGGTGGTCTCCGGCCAAGGAATCGCCAATCTCTACCATTTTCACACTCAGGGACAGTCCCCAGCGGGCCTTCCGCTGGACCCCACCCTTCCGGAGGATGAGATTCCTGCCGCACTCACCCACGCCGCGCTCTCGAGACATGACCCTCTCTGCACCATGATTCTTGAAAATTTTTGCCGATTCCTGGGACAGGAAGCCGGAAACTTTGCCCTCAAGTCGCTCGCAACCGGGGGCGTCTATCTGGCCGGCGGAATTCCGGGCAAGATTCACCCTTTCCTCATGCGATCCTCATTCATGGATCACTTCACGAACAAGGGACGATACCAGAAGATTCTCTCCGAAATGCCCGTCCACATTGTCGACAATCCTGAAACAGGTCTCAGGGGAGCTTGGAAGCTTGCCAGTCAACGAGTTCCTGAAGCCCAAAACCTAGGAGTTGCAAGATGACCCGCCTTACAGATCTTGAAGAGGGCCCCCCACCCGTTGTCGTTTGCGTTTACCCCTCCCTCTCCGACTGGGCAGAGAAGGGATCGGACACTTTTCTGCAAAGGATCTTGGTCCTCCTTGAAAAGAAACGCATCGCGTCGATCGGTCTTTCTGGCGGCAGCACCCCGATCCCGTTTTTGAGGGCATCGGCCAGAAAAATAGCCTCCTGGCCCGACGAGACGAAGTCCAGAATCCACTGGTTTTTCTCCGACGAACGATGCGTTCCTCCGGAGAGTGATCAGAGCAACTTCAGAATGGCCCAGGAAAACTTTTTCTCCCCTGGATCAATCCCCGGAAATACCGTCTTCAGGATTCATGGGGAGGCCCCCCACCATGACCGGGAAGCGCTGAGATACGAAAAGCTTCTCGCGGAGGCTCTGGGCAACCCCCTTCCCCACCCGCCGGCTCTCGATATCGCCCTCCTCGGCGTGGGGCCCGATGGACACACGGCCAGCCTCTTTCCGGGGACCTCTCCGGAAGACGATCGCCATCGCCTGATCCTTGCCGTCCCCGAAACACCTGGGCGGATTCCCCGCATCACGATGTCCTACCACACTCTGGCGGAAGCCGGGACAAGAATCTTTCTTGTGACAGGCCGGGAAAAGCGCGACATCCTTGCCAGGGTCCTCGACCCGGAAGGAGATCTCCCCACCCAATGGGTTCTGCGTGAATCGGGGATGAGAATGCATCCCTCCGAGTTCTGGATCGACCGCGAGGCCTGTCCCGAGGGGATCGACCGCTGGTCCGATGTCAGAACCCTCTAGACCGGGATTTTCCCGCTTGGCGGGGCCCCTCGGAGAACCTTGCCCCAAGCCAGGGTCATGAAGTAAAATTGAAAGATATGTTTGAGCGTACCTGCCGCAGGATTCGGCAAGGCGAGGAAGACCCAAGGAGTTTTTGTCCATGACCGCATCGCGACAAGGCGCAGGGCCGGAAAGTGGTCCAAAAAAAACGATACCAGACAAGTCCTCCGCGCAAGAAGCGCCTTCTCCGAGTCCCCCGCCCGCCGAATACGAAGAACTCTACAGCCCTTCCCGACCCAAGGAGGAGCAGGGGTTCAGTCCCGTCACGATCGCCATCTATATCGTCATCGGACTTCTGCTTGTGGCAGGAATCGGAGGATCGATCATCGGCTTCAAGGCCGGACCTCTGGGAAAACCGCACAAGATCGTCTCCCAACGGAGCATCAGCACGCGAACAACCTTCAAGAGCATCCAGGGTGAGGGTTGGCGGCTCAACATGTCGATGCTCCTCTCCCCCTCCGTGGCCTACATGAAATACACCCTTGAGGGAAACCCCATCAAACTCCAGATGCTGGGGGCCCATTACAAAATCGGCAACGGATCGGAGGTTCCACTGAAACTTCCCCCGGCCTACATGATGTTCGAGCCACTGGCCCCGAAGGAGGAGACATCGCGGGCCTTCTGGCTGGGCGGCTCCCCCGTTTACTCCATCACCATCGAAATGCGGATTGACGACGGACATGAAATTCGCAGCGAAACCGTCACCTTCGACTAAGACGTCCCATTCGAAACTCTTGTGAGCACGACGGAGGACGGCCGCGCCCTCAAGGGCCCGAACCCGTCGCAGCCTCTTCAAGTCTCCTGGATCCCTCCTCCGGATCGATACCGGAGACCTCGATCAATTTGATCCGGCTTCCCTCTCCCCGAACGATCGACACAGAAGAGACCGGCACCCCGATATAATCCGACAAGGCCCGGACGACGCCCTTGTTCGCAAGTCCATCCCTGGCCGGTTCACGGACCCCGAGAATCCATCCCCTCTGTTCCCGCCTGAGGCAGGGTCTTGCCTGGCCAGGCTTGACATTGATTTCGAAACGCCAGACTTTTCGTGGAGATTTTTGAGTGGCGGCGGGATCAGAAGCGGATTTCTTTGGGGGTTTCACTGGCGTTTTCACCCATCTCTGAAGCGGTTTTTTCCCAGCGGGAGAGAGCGTCTCCGAAGGAGGAGAGCTCCCCCCTCAGGCGAGACACGGTCATTTCCGTTTCATGCCGGAGACGGGTCCGGCTCTCCTCTTCAGAACGAGACCTTTCCCTGGCCTCCCGGAGAAGCTCTTCGGACTCCCTATGGGCCCGCTGAAGGATCTCTTCCGCCTTCAAATGCGCCTCCCTGACAATCTGTTCTCCCTCCTTTTTGGCAAGTCCTTTCCATTCGTCGGCCGTAGCCTGGGCCGCCACAAGGGTCGCGGAGAGCTGCTCCTCCCGTTTTTTGATCTCCTCCCTTTCATCCTGCAGGTCCCGGAGCTGCTGGTTGAGGGTCCCCACAGCATCGACAAGCTGACCCGCCTCGAACAGAAGCTTCTCGATGAATTCGTCCACCTCGCCCGGGGCGTATCCGCGCAGGCTCCTGCCGAATTCGCGACCGCGAAGGTCATTGAGCGTTGTATGATCGAGCATGACCCCTCCTTTGCTCCGTTCGACGCAGATGACTCAAGTCCCGGATCAATAAACGAACCGTTCGATCCCCTGAATGATCAGAATCAGGATGAAAGGGGACAGGTCGAGACCGCCCATCTTTTCGGGTGGAACCAGCTTCCGTATCGGAGCCAAAAACGGCTCGGTGACATAGTCCATGAACCGGATGATCGGATTGTGCGGATCGGGACGCACCCAGGAGAGGAGTGCGCGTATGATGACGATCCAGGTGAACAGGTTCAGTAATGTCGTGAAGAGTCTGATGAGATCCTCCCTTGATGAAGTCTAAACGTTTCGGGATATCTCCCGGGACCGGATTGCCATAGCCCGCACCGCTTCGATCAGGGCCCCCCGAACCCCCTGACGCTCGAGGGCTGCCAGCCCTTCGATCGTTGTCCCGGATGGAGAGGCGACCTTCGCCTTCAGGAGTTCCGGAAGGTGTCCCTTTTCAGCCAGCAGGGCTCCCGTCCCAAGGAGGGCCCAGGAGGCCAGCAGAGTGGCGGTCTCCCGGGACAATCCCTCCCGGACCCCTCCATCGGCCAGGGCTTCGGCGACGAGAGCCAGCAATCCGGGACCCGAACCGGCGATGGCGGTCGCCGCGTCGAAAGAATCCTCCGGGAGCCACAGTGCCCGGCCCATCCCTGAAAAAAGGCTATAGACAAGGGTCTGCTCGGAGTGCGTCACCTCCTGGGAGGCCGTCAGAAGGGTCATGCCCTTGCCGGCAGAAAGTGCGAGATTGGTCATGGAGCGCACCCAGCGGAGGTTCGGAACCTTCCGTCTAAGATGGGAGAGCGGGACGCCGGCCATGACGGAAACCGAAAGAACCTCCGAAGGAAGGGCCGACAATGCGTCCGACACCTCCGACTCTGACTTCAGAAAGACGCCCGGTTTGACGCAAAGGAAAAGCAGGTCGGGACTCTTTCCCTTTTTCATCAGAGCAAGAAGGGACGTCTCTCCTTCGATTCCCTCCCCCTTCAGGAGCTTCAGCACCTCCGGACTGGGATCGACGACCGAGAGAGCCGGGCGAACACCCGCACGATTGCTCGCCAGATGGCGGGCGATGACGCCACCCATCTGCCCCCCTCCGACAACCCAGATGGTGCCGGGGAACTCTCCCTCGGCAAACGATTTCGAAAGATGTCCGTTCTTCTGATTTTTTTTGCCTGACTTCCACGTATCGCTCACACGATCCCTTCCTCGAAAAGAAGGCGGCCGATCCTCACCTCCGTGGCTCCGCAGCGGATCCCCTCCTCGAAATCCTCGGACATGCCCATCGAAAGCTCCACGAGAAAAGGCCAATGTCCCTTGAGGCGAATCCACCATTCCCTTGCATCTTCGAAAACCTTCCGCGTTTTGTCCTGACGGCCGGAAGGATCGGGGACAGGCCCCATGACGAGGAGCCCACAGATATCGAGCCCCTCCAGAGTCGCAAGCGATCCGACCTCTTTTTCCAGTTCCTCCGGAAGAAAGCCGGACCGCCCTGGATCGCGCAGGATGTTCGCCTCCAGAAGGACGGACTGCGTCACCCCCTCGCGCGAAGCCAGATCGGACAGAAGACGGGCATGGGAGAGATTGTCCAGGGAATCGACCCGGAAGAGCGGTCTATAATGCTTCCGGAGGGACCGCCCCTGGATCGCTCCGATAAAATGCCAGGAGATTCCTTCATCAAGGGCGTTCCGCTTGCCCTCCCATTCTTCCCACCGATTTTCACCGAGATGCGTCACGCCGGCATCGACCAGACTCCGGATTTCCTCGATGGTCCGCATCTTGGTCACCCCGACGAGGCGCGGGAGATCCGTCCGTCCTGCCGCCCGGGAGGCGGCTTCGATGCGGGCTCTGATTCTGGCGAGATTGGCCGGGATCATCGCCTCTCTCTCCGGATATAGTTGAGCATCGACCGCCCTTTCCGGCGGTTCCCCCATCCCCGATGGGAAAAGAAGAGGTCCGGATGACACCGGGTGCAGAGAGGGATCCTTCCGATATTTTCCAGGGGAACCCCCACCTCGAGAAGCTGGTGCGTCACGAGCGCCCAGAGGTCAAGCGTTCGTCGCGGTCCCTGGACATAGCTCGGAGTGTTCGATCGGACGGCCTCCCAGACCTCGGGCCCGACCTCGAAACAGCAGGGTCCGATGGCCGGCCCGAGAACGACCCGAATGTCGGCCGGAAGGATCTTTCCCATCTCCCCGAACCGGCGGATGCCCGCCGGGACGATCCCCGCCGCGGCCCCTCTCCAGCCCGCATGGAACGCCCCCACGAACTCCCCCGATTCCGCGGCGGCAAGTACAGGAAGGCAGTCGGCGGTAAAAACCCCCACCTCTTCGCCTTGATCCCCGGAGATGAGTCCGTCCCCCTCAAGGGGCCCCTCCTGGGACCTGGACTCCCTTGAGGAAAGGACCTGCGTGCCATGGGTCTGGCGAAGAACAAGGCATTGGGGACGCGGAGCACTCCCGACCGTTCCGAACCCATGATCGACACCGAGGGAGGAGAGGAGTGGATGGCGGAGAAAATCCTTCATTCCCCGCGTTTTCTCCAGATGGCGGGCCTTTCGTTGAGATCCCCCTCCGGCTCAAGTTCGGCGGGTTGGGTCTCCCGAAGAAGCGGACGGGGGGACTGCCCCCCCTGTCTTCTGAGAAAGGCGGGAATCTCCTCCTGTCCATCGGCAGGAAGGGACTCGGCCGAAGAGCTCTCGGCCTTCCCAGGTGCCCGGTCGGCGGGTTGGTCGAATCCCGTCGCGATCACCGTGATATGGATCTCCTCCATCGGATGGTCTTCGACCACTGTTCCGAAGATCAGATTGGCCGATCCCTTTTCGGCCTCCTCCTCGATGAGTCGGGAGGCCTCGGTGATTTCGTTTAAGGTCATGTCCGAGCCTCCCCGGAAGTTCACGAGAATGCCTTTTGCCCCCCGGATCGAACTGTCCTCGAGAAGGGGGCTGTTTATGGCGGCACGGGCGGCCGTCAGAGCCCTCTCGGGTCCGGAGGCCGTTCCGATCCCCATGACGGCACGGCCCATGTTGGCCATCGTCGTCTTCACATCGGCAAAGTCGAGATTGATGAGTCCCGGACGGGTAATGATGTCCGAGATCCCCTGGACACCCTGTCGCAGGACGTCGTCAGCCTTCTTGAAGGCATCGATGAGAGGGGTCCCCCTGTCGACCACCGATTCGAGCCGGTCGTTGGGAATCACGATCAGCGTGTCGGTGAACCGACGGAGTTCCCGAAGCCCCTCCTCGGCGTTCCGGCATCGTTTCGGCCCCTCGAAGCCGAAGGGGGTCGTCACAACCGCCACAGTGAGAATGCCGCTTTCGCGGGCCACCTGTGCGATCACCGGGGCCGCCCCTGTCCCCGTTCCGCCGCCCATTCCCGCCGTCACGAAGACCATGTCCGATCCGGCCACCGCTCCGCGAATCTTGTCGACGTCCTCAAGGGCGGAACGCCGGCCGACTTCGGGATTGGCACCGGCTCCCAGCCCCCTGCTGACGGCGCTTCCGATCTGGATCCTGTGGGCATCGATCCGGTTTAGGGCCTGAAGATCGGTGTTGACCGCCACGAACTCAACGCCCTTCAGGTCGGACATGATCATGGTGTGAATGGCATTGCACCCCCCACCGCCCACTCCGATGACAAGGATGCGGGCCCCGAGGATTCCGGACTGCTTGTAGTCGATCAAGGGCTCTTCACCCCATTCTGGATCCATTCCCACACTCCAAGGAGCCAAGCGGCTCCGAACTGTTAACGATCATGAGAGGTCAATCGGCCCGCCAGCGGCGAGATGTCCTCCGGAAACCTTCCCTGTTTGGTCCGTCAGATGATTTCCCGAAGCCAGTTCCAGATCCTGACACCGGACGAGGCCGTCGGGCCTTTTCTCGGTTCTTGCGATTCCTGGAAAGGGGCGTCTTCCCGGTGGGGGAGATCCTGAGGTCCCCACTGATCCCTCGCAAAATAAAGGAGGCCAATGGCCGATGCGAACTCGGGAGCGGAGGCCTGATCAACCAGGCCCTGGACGCGCAGACCGGTTTGTCCGACGGAAACGGGCATCTCGAAGATCTTTTCCGCAAACGGCACAATGTTCGGCATCCGGGCGACGCCCCCCACAAGGACGACTCCCCGGGCGAGGAAGGCGTTCTGGCGCATCCGGTCCAGGTCTCCCTTGACGCGCGTCAAAATTTCCTCGAGCCTTGCCTCGACGACCTCCCGAACCTGGGTCCTGCGGAGAGAACCTTGCGGACTTTCCTCGGAAACGGGGGGGTTCGTTGCCCCCTCCTCTTCCGGAGCCTCAGGAGGCGTAGACTGCCCCGGGGAGCTGAAAACCTCCTTTTTGATCCGCTCTGCCTCGGACTGGGAAATCCGCATGACTGCGGCCAGGTCCTTCGTCATGGCCGCTCCCCCCAAAGGAATGATGCGGACCCCGGAGAGGGCGCCGTTCTGATAAAGAACCATCCCAGTTGTTCCACCCCCGATATCGACGACGCACACCCCAAGCTCCTTGTCGTCCTCGGTCAGAACTGCCCGCGCACTTGCAAGAGGCTGCAGAACGAGGTCTCCGTCACGAACCGTGAGCCCGGACCTTTCAACACTTCGCTTGAGGTTTGCGAGCACCATGTCGGAACCCCGGATGACATGGACCAGTGCCTCCAGACGGGCCCCCACCATTCCGACGGGATTCACGATGCCTCCCTGTTCATCGATCCGGTAGGACTTGGGAATGGTGTGGAGAAGTTCGGAGGACTGACAGCCCATCATCGTTCGGGCTTCCTGCAAGATCCTGTCGATATCCGTCGCCAGAACCTCCCGGTCCTTGAGGGCGATCATCACCCGCTGGTCCTGGCCGTCGATCTCGCCTCCCGCGAATCCGACAACGACACGGGAAACGGGACAGCTCGCCTTCCGGACCGCGACGTCGACCGCCTTCCGGATGGCCGCCACCGTCTGCTGCACATCCACAATCGTCCCGTTCCTGATGCCGTTTTGTGTCGATGCGGTCCCGATCCCGACGATCTCGAACCGGTCGTCATCGATGGCCTGCCCCAATACGGCACACACCTTTGTCGAACCCAAATCAATGGCTGCAAATACTGGTTGATCCGTCATCTGATGCCTCTGTCTCCCCTGAAAATTTAAAGTGCCCGCCCGGCTCTTCCCGAAGCCTGCCCATTTTCTCACAACGGGGGAAGTGTCTCAACAGATCGAAACGGAAAGGATCCCCTCAGGAACGGCCTTCTTTTTTCCCGGAATGGGAAGAGGAAGGGGTGTGATTTTCCAGAGTTGGACGAAGAATCAGCATTCCCTTGAAGCGCAGGTCGATGCCTTCGGGGAGCTTGCCGGTGGCCAGGACGCCGGACTTTTTCAGATAGGCGCGGAAAAGGTGGAACGGTGCACAGCCGAGATCCGTTCCCAACAGGAGCACCGGCAGATTATGGGCGGGGTAGAAGCGAACTTCATGGGGCCCGTTCAGGCTGAACCACTGCCCCGAGGGTGCCCCTTCCGAGCGGCATTTACGAACAGTCTCGATGGTGCGGACCAGACGTATTCCGGTCGGGCGGGTCAGGGGGGAGCGCACGATGACCTGGGGGAGAGCCCCCGTCCCCGGATAGGACCGCCCCATGAGAGAGAGCCCCTGCGCGTTCAGATAGGAAACCCTTGCAGGGACGGCCGTCGCCAGAGGCGCCTGAAAAGCCATGAGACCGTAGGCCGGGCGCAAGAGGCCCACCGGCGTCCACACCTTGACGCGAACGACGCGTCCTGTTCCAGGAAGATCCTTTTCACTGACGGACTCGATCCAGGGATGGGACTCTTTCAGCCTTTCGAGGGGTTCCCGGTCCAGATAGGGCAAGGTGCGGTACCGCACACGCGAAAGCCATCCGGCGACGAGTTCTCTGTCAAGAACTTCCGGGCCAAGGATCGTGACCGTGAAAGAGCGGGCCGGAGAGTGAAAGAGTCCCCGGAGAAAAAATCCTCCCCACAAGAGCCAGAAGAGAAGAAGAAGAATGTATCGGCCAGATCCGGGCCTCAGGAAGGAGGGTTTCCCCGGCCCGGAATCCCCTGTTCCCATCAGAGGCCGGCATGGACAGTGGAGCGCTCCCCGTCAAGGCGGGCTGTCCACAGGAGCTCCAGAAGAAGATCGGTAAAAGTGAGTCCTGCGTGGGAGGCGATTTCCGGCAACAGGGAGGTCGGAGTCAGCCCCGGAAGGGTGTTCACCTCGAGAACGACGAAGACCCCTTCCTCGTTCAGGATCGTATCGAGACGACTGGTCCCCCGAAGCTCGAGGATCCGGTGGGCCTCCAGCGTCGACTCGGCCAGCTCGCTCAGGAGGGTGTCGGAGAGGGGTGCCGGACAAATATGGCGGGAGGCCCCGGGCGAGTATTTTGAGGCATAGGTATAGAACGGTTCGGCGTTTCCCGGAATAATCTCGATGGCCCCGAGAAAGCGGTCGGACAGAACGGCCGACTGGATTTCCCTTCCGCGGATGCATTGCTCGATCAGGACCCACGGAGAATACTCGCCCGCGAGAGTGACCGCCTGGGCGAGCTCCTCGCGGCGCTCGATCCGACGGACCCCGATGGAGGATCCTCCGGACTCCGGCTTGACCATGTAGGGCGGGTCGAAGGAGACGCTGTCGGCACGGAAGTCCGATCCTATCCTGTGGGCATAGGTCAGCGGAACGGCAAGTCCCCTCTCCCGGAAGAGGGCTCGCGAACGCATCTTGGACATCCCGATCGCCGACCCGAGCACGCCGGAGCCGGTATAGGGAATTTTCATAATTTCAAGAAAACCCTGGAGCGTCCCGTTTTCCCCCGCGCCACCATGGGTGGCGAGAAAGGCCACATCCGGAGCAAATTCAGAAAGAGTCATCGCCAGAGTCCGGTCTGCTTCGAGCTCCCGGACTTCAAATCCTGCCTGGACAAGGGCTCCGGAGACAGCCTTTGAGGAAACCCTTGATACCTGAGCCTCCTCTGATTCTCCACCACAGAGAACCGCCACCTTCCTGATTCCTTTTTCCTTGAGCATTGCCTGCGTTATGCGTTCCACATTCTCACCTCAGGTTCCAGAACCACACCCCAATGCTCCCTGACCCGCTGGGCCACGTACTCCAAAAGATCCCGAAATTCCCGTTCGGATCCACCGCCCGTATTGACAAAAAAATTGGCATGGCGGAGAGAAACCATGATTCCTCCCCGTCGCTCGCCCTTGAGACCCGCCTCCTCGATGAGTCGGCCTGCCGTATACCCCTCCGGTCCATCGCCGGGGTTTCTGAAAACGGATCCCAGGCTCGGCTCTTCAAGCGGCTGCGTTCGTTTCCTGTAGTCGAGATGACGGGTCAGGAGCGCCAGACAGACTTCAGGAGCGGTGCATGGACCCGACAGAAGCGCTCCCAGGAGCACGCTTCCCCTCGGAAGGCTTTCCTGAGCGGAGGCGGCCATGCTTTGGTCCTGGCGGCCGGAAAAACACGAGGTCCGGTATCCGTATCCCAGTCTCTCCGCAGAAATTGTCTCGATGGCGCCAGAAGGAGTCATGACGGTCACGCTCTTGCAGAGATCCGACCATTCCCGTCCCCCTGCCCCCGCATTCATGACGGCGGCGCCGCCCACCGTTCCGGGAATTCCGGAGAGAAACTCAAAGCCTCCGACTCCCCGTCTGGCCGCTTCGCGGGCGAGGGCCGGCAGGGGATATCCCGCCTCGGCATAAACCTCCCCCTCCTCCGTCCAGCGGCAAGCCGATGCCCAATCGCCGGGTTCGAAACGGACAAGCGTTCCTTCAATTCCCTGGTCAGGAAAGAGGATATTGCTTCCCCGGCCGGAGAAGACAAGAGGGCCGGGGAGTTTGTTCCGGCTCTTAAGGTCAAAGACCTCTTCCATCTCTTCGGCTGAGGAGACGCAGACGACCGAGGAGATCGGTCCTCCGATCCGGATCGAGGAATAACGGCTCAGACGTTCACGGGATCGGATTCGCGGGCGACGAGTGAGACTGGCTCCCACAGAAGAAATTCCTTTCCAAGACGCGTGATGTCCCCTGCCCCAAGAGTCAGGAGCAGGTCACCCGGCTTCAACAGGGAGAGCAGTCGGGTCATCCAGCATTCGCGGCGAGGCTCATAGTCGACCTTTTCTCCCCAGCGATCTCTCATCTTGTGGTAAAGGGCCTCCCCGGCCACTCCCGGAATCGGCTCTTCTCCCGCGGCATAGATCTCCGTCACCAAAATTCTGTCGGCATCCCCGAAGGCTTCGACGAAAGCGTTCTGGAGATCCCTGACCCGGGTGAAACGATGGGGCTGAAAAACGGCGACGATTCGGCGCTTCGGATAGGCCTGCCGGGCCGCAGAGAGGGTTGCACGGATCTCTGTGGGGTGATGGCCGTAATCATCCACCACAAGGACCCCGTCTTTTTCGCCGAGGATCGTGAAGCGCCTTCCGACGCTGACGAAGCCGGCGAGGGCCCTTTGCATCGTTTCCGGAGATATTTCAAGACAGGTTCCGACGCAGATTGCGGCCAGGGCGTTCAGAACGTTGTGGATGCCGGGGACCTTCAGGGAAAAACGTCCCCAGAAGGCTCCGTCGACCAGGACGTCGAAAGCCGATCCCACCCCTTCGAAGGCGATATTCACCGCCCTGACGCGCGCCTCCTGGGAGAGGCCATAGGTCAGTGGGACGGTGGAGAGTCGCGAGACAACGGAGACGATTCCCGGATCATCGATGCACAGAACCCCGATCCCCCCGACTTCTCCCGCATCGAGGTATGTGGCAAAGGCCTCGACGAGCGTCTCGAAGGTTCCGTAAAAGTCCATATGCTCGCGGTCGATGTTTGTCACGACCCGGATCCGGGGTTCGAGCTTCAGGAATGATCCGTCGCTTTCGTCCGCTTCCGTGACAAAATAGGGCGACTTCCCGACAAGGGCGCACCCCGGGAAGGTGCTGACCTTTCCTCCCACGACGCAGGTCGGGTCCAATCCGGCCGCGAGAAGAACCGTGGCGATCATCGAAGTTGTGGTCGTCTTTCCATGAGAGCCGGTCACTGCGATCCCGAAGGCGGAATTCAAAAGCTCCGCCAAAATGTCTCCCCGGTGAACGACGGGAATTCCTCGCGTGATGGCCGCCGTCCATTCCGGATTTCCCGGCTTGATCGCAGAGGACACGACGACGCGGGAGACGTCGTTCATGTGGGAGGCCGCGTGGCCTTCCATGATGGTCGCCCCTTTTTCTGCCAACCGCCGGGTGCAGTCGTTCGCTCCGATGTCCGAGCCCGAAACGGCCACGCCTCTTTCCAGAAGGATTTCGGCAATGGGAGCCATTCCCGCCCCGCCAATTCCGATAAAATGGACCTTCTTTCCCGTTTTCTTGCGCATCGCGCCCTCCGAGGTTTCTTCCACTATTGTAACGGATTGACCCTCATGTTCCAAGATGATCCATAATACACAGAGTAAGAATCAAATATATTTATATAACAGTCTTTTCCAATGCCTGGAGCCACTCTTCCGCCGGAACCGCCGGAGAGAGACGCCATGCATTCCTTGCGGTTGCGAACAACTCCTCCCTGCCCATGAGAATTCGGGCGAGATCTTTGGCGCAGGCCGCAGGATCCTCGAGACGATCCTCCCGCCAGAACCATCCCCCGCCCTCCTTTGCGAGGGAAAGGGCATTCATCTCCTGGTGTCCCCCGGCCGAATGGGGAAAGGGGATGTAGATCGCCGGGGTTCCCGATCCGGTCAACTCCGCAATGGTCATGGCTCCCGCCCGGGCAATGACCAGGGTCTGGGCCGAAAGCAGGCCCGAGATCCCCGGAAGAAATCCCTCCACCCGGGCCGAAAGCCCGAGGTTTCGGTAGCTCTCCCGCGTCTCCTCCAGCCACCGCTCCCCGCTCTGGTGCAATATCTCTATCGGTCCGACAGAGGTATTTCTCAATTCCCCGATTATTTCCGGAATTTTCCGGTTGATGGCCCGGGCACCCTGACTCCCTCCCATGACCAGGATTTTGGGAGGATTTCTGAAAAAACGCTCCGGGAGAGGGGCTGGCCCACGGACGCCGGGAGCCACGGGAATTCCCCCCCCTTTTTGTCCCTGCTCCCCCGCAACGACAGTCCGAACGGCCAGGGGCCTGAGAAGCCGGTTCGCCAGCCCGGGAACCCTGTTGGGCTCGAGGAGAACAACGGGTATCCCGCGAATGCGCGCGGCCAGCACGACGGGGACCTGCACATAGCCCCCGGTTCCGATCACGAGATCGGGATGGCTCTCGGTCAAGACCTTGATGGCCGAAGGGATGCCACCTGCCATTTTTCGAAGTCCCGCCAGCTTCCCGGACAAACTCTTTCCGACGAAGCCGCCAGAGCTGACCGGGAAGAACGGAATGCGGGCCCTCTCTGCCAGCCGGGCCTCGAGACTCCCGTCTCCCCCTGCATAGAAAACGGGGGCGTTCGCCCGCTCGCGATGCGCACGGGCAATCTCGATGGCCGGGATGACATGCCCTCCCGTCCCTCCTCCCGTCACCAAAAGCCGGGATCCCGCGTGATAGAGTGCACCCAAGAACTAGGCCTTTCCTTCACCTTCCGGGACGGAATCCCCGGAGGTCGTCCTGTACCGTGAAACGGAAAGAATGATCCCGATCGCCCATGCATTTGCAAGAAGGGAGGACCCTCCGAAGCTCATGAAGGGAAGGGGAATCCCCTTTGTCGGGAAGACACCGGTCACGACACCGAGGTTCATCAGGGCTTCGAGAACGACCGAAAGGGTCAGCCCCTGAACCAGGATGCGACCAAGAAAATCCGGAGAGCGGGCTGCGACGCGCATCCCGA